>JAGXTA010000152.1 GCA_018333535.1 Deltaproteobacteria bacterium
CCCGACAGCTCATCTCCTTCGGCTTGCCATTGGGACTCTTCCAGTTGAGCCACTGGCAGACGCGCAACGACAATGCCCGACGCGATATCGTCGGCTCCGATTCAATGGTAGCCCGGATTCGGTCACAAATTTCGTCGCTAAACTCCTGGCCGCATATCCGCACGGCCTATCTATAACACAGTTCTCCCCTTGTGTCCAGCCCCCCAACTTATGGGACACGATCAGTTTTACAAAGGGGGATAATTATCCCTCCCTTTGGCAAAAGGGAGGTTGGGAGGGATTTTAAGAAGCTATTTTCCAAGAAATCATGATGGGCCATCTGATCGAAATCGACGGATCTTACGGAGAGGGGGGAGGGCAGATATTAAGAACCGGGCTCGCTTACTCCGCCATCCTGAATAGGCCGATTAAAATCGCTCGTATCCGGGCGGGACGGAGGAATCCCGGTTTACAGCCCCAGCATTTGAAAAGCATAGAAGCGCTGGCAAAGATTACGAAAGCCAGAACAGATGGAGTCAAAATCGGGTCGGATGCCATTACCTTTATTCCCGAAAAGATTACTCCGGGTCGCTACGAGTTCGACATAGGGACAGCAGGCTCTGTGACCCTTCTTCTTCAGGCGCTTCTTCTTCCGCTCTCTCTTTCAGAGTCAAGTTCGCATTTAGTCCTGACCGGGGGGACGCATGTGGAGTGGAGCCCTCCTTTCCACTATCTTTCCGAAGTTCTTCTTCCAACCCTTGCTTCGATGGGGATTCAAGCAAAGGCAGAGATCGAGAGGTGGGGTTGGTATCCCAAGGGCGGCGGCAGGATCAAGATAGAGATCCACCCTGCTTCTGATTTGGCCCCTGTCTTATTGACTGATCGCGGTCCTCTTAAGAGGATTTATGGCATTTCGGCCATCTCCAATCTTCCGAACCATGTGGCAGAGAGGCAGAAGGACCGCGCCCTCAGAAGAATTGAAAAGGAGTTAAAGATAGAGGCAAAGATAGACCTTCTTTTTAGGATTCCCTCGAATGGTCAAGGATCGTTCCTCTTTCTCATTGCTGAGTCAGAAGGAGTGAAGGCAGGGTTTTCATCCTTGGGGAGAAAAGGGAAGAGAGCGGAGGATGTGGCTGACGAGGCGATTGATTCTCTAAAAGAGTATATGGAGTCTGAAGGGTGTGTTGATCCCCGCCTCGCAGACCAGATCGTTCCCTTTATGGCCTTTGCTAAAGGAAAGTCTTCCTTCACGACCACCCGCATCACTGAACATCTATTAACCGATCTCTGGGTCATTGAACACTTCCTGAAAATTTCTGTTTCGAGATCAGGGGGCAAGGAAGAAAGAGGAAGGATTGACTTGATTCCCGCATCGTATTAATATTGAGATAAAGGAGGAATAAATCAGCAGGGTTTTCGGAAACACTATCGGTTTAAAGTCCAATCAAATCCGGAGGATCGAACATATCTACCGGAGGAAGATCCCTCCCCAGAAGATTGTTACTCCTGAAGTCGCTCGCCTTTTGATAGACCTTTCGAATGAAATCCGCCGCCAGATCGGCATCCTCGTAGGAAGAAGAGGTTCGATTGAGATGGTCATGGTGGGAGACCAGAGAGGGATAACGATCCCTGATTTATCCCGGTATCGGGCCGGCGTTCCGAGATTGAGGGGTCTTCGGCTGATCCACACCCATCTTCAGGGGGAGCCTCTGACCGAAGAGGATCTGACAGACCTGGCCCTTTTAAGGCTGGACATGATGGTCGCCCTGTTGACCGATGGCAAGGGTGATCAGGAGCCGGTTCACTCCGCCCATCTGCTTCCTGACAATCCCGAAAAAAAGGTGTGGGAAGTCGCTCCTCTGTCTTCGGTGAGGCAGATGGATATCGATTTTTTGAAGTGGATTCAGTCTCTCGAAGATGAATTTCAGAAGGGTCAGAGAGCGCTCTCCACCAGGGGGTCACGGGAAAAGGCGATTCTTCTCTCAGTGAGCAGAGAGAAGCGGGAGGCTTTAGAGAACTCCATGGAGGAGTTAAGAGATCTGACAGAATCGAGCGGCGTACAGATAGCCGAAACGATCATTCAGAGGCCGCAGAATATTTCCCAGTCCACCCTGATCGGAGAGGGGAAGTTAAAAGAGTTACTGGTAAAATGTATGCAATTAGGTGTGGATCTGATCATCTTCGATCAGAACCTGACGCCCGGCCAGATGGCCTCGATCTCTGACCTGACGGAATTGAGGGTGATCGACCGGACTCAGCTCATTCTCGACATCTTTGCCCAGAGGGCCCACACAAGGGATGGGAAGACTCAGGTGGAGCTGGCCCAGTTGAAATACCTCCTCCCGCGCCTGGCCAGAAAGACATTAGCCCTCTCAAGGCTAACCGGAGGAATCGGAGGCCGGGGGCCGGGCGAAACAAAGCTTGAAATTGATCGCCGGAGGGCAAGGGAAAGGATTCATCTTCTTGAAAAGGAGCTGGAGAAGCTAAGCCGGAGGAGGGAGCAGAGAAGGGCCCTACGAAAGAGAGCCGGAGTTCCCATCCTTTCGATCATTGGATATACCAATGCCGGCAAGTCAACCCTTTTTAATCTTTTAACGAAAAGCCAGTTTAATATGGAGGATAAACTTTTTGCCACACTGGATACGGCGACACGAAGATTAAGGTTAACGAACTCCCTCCTGAAGAAGGGGGGGGAAGATTTGGTGATCACTGATACGGTCGGTTTTATTAAAGACCTGCCAAAAGACCTGATGGGGGCGTTTCGCCCCACCTTTGATGAACTCAGGGAATCAGACTTATTGATTCATCTGGTCGATGTCAGCAGTCCGAGGCGCGAGGATCATATCGAGGCGGTCGACAAGATTCTTCTCGAACTTGGCCTGGAAGATGTTCCAAGATTTCTCGTTTTAAATAAAGAGGATAAATTGGATCAGGAGGAGGTAAGGGCGCTTTGCAAGCGGTATGGGGCCGTTTCGATCTCCGCCCTACGGCCTGAAACCCTTGAAGATTTCTTTAAGGGGCTGGAGAAAAAGTTATTGGAGATCGGGCTTTTGGCGAAGGAACCGGGGGTTGATCGCGCCTTCAGTGATTTATAAAAAATGGGGCAGGCGAAAGCGCATCATAAGTTGACAAACCGGGTTTGGTCTGATATATGAAATAAAATCTTTCATAGGGAGAGAATAAAGGATGGAGACCCCTCTGAATCATATTCCGGAATATCTCACATTCGATGATGTCCTGCTGATCCCCAATTTTTCAGAGGTCCTGCCAAAAGACGTTGATATCAGCACGCAATTGACGCGTGAAATCCGTTTGAACATTCCAATGGTCAGCGCGGCCATGGATACGGTGACTGAGTCGAGAACAGCCATTGCCATGGCTCAGGAAGGAGGGGTTGGGATTATCCACCGGAATCTCTCCATCTCTGATCAAGCCTCGGAAGTGGACAAGGTGAAGAAGTCGGAAAGCGGGATGATCCTCAATCCTA
The DNA here is from genome assembly GCA_018333535.1 of Deltaproteobacteria bacterium. Classification (GTDB taxonomy): domain Bacteria; phylum Desulfobacterota; class BSN033; order BSN033; family UBA1163; genus RBG-16-49-23. The sequence continues at coordinate 3,467 of JAGXTA010000152.1, forward strand.
TCACCATGCATCCCGATCAAAAGATCCATGAAGCCCTGGAGGTCATGAGGAAGTACCGGATCTCGGGGGTTCCCATCACCAAAGAGGGGAAACTGGTCGGAATCCTCACGAACCGTGATCTCCGGTTTGAGAAGAGGCTGGACGAGAAAATTTCGACAGTGATGACAAAAGACAGACTCATTACGGTGCCTGTAGGGACAACGCTCGAGCAGGCCAAGGAGATCCTCCATCAGAACAGGATCGAGAAATTACTTGTCGTTGATGAAAAGAATAACCTGAAAGGCCTGATTACGATCAAAGACATCGAAAAGATCAGGAAATACCCAAATTCATGCAAAGATTCCCATGGACGGCTCCGGGTGGGAGCGGCAATCGGTCCGGGAAAGGACAGGGAGCAGCGGACCGAGGCGCTCATCCAGGCTGGACTCGATGTTCTGGTCATTGACACGGCCCATGGCCATACGAAGGATGTTCTGGAGGCAATCCATGACACGAAAAAAAATTTCCCGGATTGTCAACTGATCGGCGGAAACATTGCTACGAAAGAGGGAATGCTCGATCTGATCAAGGCCGGGGTCGACGGCGTCAAGATCGGAGTGGGGCCGGGGTCGATCTGCACCACACGGATCATCGCAGGAGTGGGTGTGCCTCAGCTCTCGGCCATTTTAGAGATTGCCGGGGTTGCCAAAAAGCATGACGTGCCCATCATTGCCGACGGAGGCATTAAGTTCTCCGGGGATGTCACCAAAGCCCTTGCGGCAGGAGCCCATTCGGTGATGATCGGAAATCTCTTTGCCGGCGCTGACGAAAGTCCCGGCGAAATTGTTCTCTACCAGGGGCGAAGCTATAAGGTTTATCGAGGCATGGGTTCCCTCGAAGCGATGAAAGAGGGAAGCAAGGATCGGTATATGCAGGCGGATGTGGAGAGCGAAACGAAGCTGGTTCCCGAAGGGATAGAGGGAAGGGTTCCGTATCGAGGAGCCATCTCTTTCTGCGTCCATCAGCTCATCGGCGGGCTCAAGGCAGGCATGGGATATATGGGCGCCAAGGATCTTGAGGAGTTGCGAAAAAAAGCAAGGTTCATCCGGATCACTTCCTCGGGATTGAAAGAGAGCCATGTCCATGATGTCATCATCACCAAGGAAGCTCCGAATTATCGACTGGAGTAGGCCCGTTTAGAAAGGGTAAAAACTTTTTCCCCGCCTCTTCTGGATGATATTAAAAAGGTTTAACTTAACTCATCCTGTAAATGGGGGTTTCTCACGGGGGTAGAAAGGGGAGGGAATCGCCTTGAAAAAGACCTTATTGCTCTTCCTTATCATTATCCTCTCCCTGCTTTATTACCTGGGGTTTCTCACCCGAAAGGAGACCCTTCCGTTATCAAAAGAATTCTTCTCCGCAGAGAGTTCCTCTTCGGTTGAACAGTTCCTGGATCTCAAGGGGGTTGGGTTGATTCGATCGAAGATAGCGGAAAGAAAACCTCTTTCATTAGACAAGAAGGATCTGGAACAGCTCTATCAGATGAAATTGGACAAGGGGATCCGGAATCTTTCCACACTTTCTTTATTGCTGACCAGGCAGGCCACACAGGCCAGAGAAACAGGCGACCTCAATCGAGCCATTGAGCTGGCGACCTATGCCAGCAAACTCTCGCCCGATATTCCCCAACCCTACTTCGAATTAGCCCGAACCCGGTTCCAAAGCAAACCGTTTCAACTCGATGGGGTTCTTCCTGAAATCCTTAAGGGGTACAGGGCGAAATTCAACAATTATCCCGCTTCTCTGACCCTCTTTTACCACATCTTCTATATTCTCTCCAACGCCCTTCTGATGGCTTTTATCATTTTCGGCATCGTCGTCCTCTGGAAATATTTCTCCCTCTATTTCTATGACATCCGGAGAAATATGACACAGGAGATCTCCAGTCTCTTCGTCAACGGCCTGAAGGTCTTTGTCCTTTTTATTCCATTCTTCCTGCGGCTGGATATCTCCTGGGCCATTCTCTTCTGGTCCATTCTGTTGTGGGGCTATGTGCCGGCAAGGGAGAGGCAATTCATCGTTGTCTTTCTGATCGTTTTAGTTTATCTGCCCTTCTTCCTCCGGACCTCCTCCTCTTTTTTAAATGGGCCTGCATCGGATATCGTTCTGGAGATGAACGAGGCCAACCATGAGAACTGGGATAAAGGGACAGAAGAGAAATTGAAGGCCTGGTCGCTCTCCCGTTCCGATGACGCCGGGGCCCTCTTTACCCTGGGCCTGATCGAGAAGAAGCAGGGACGTTACGCTCAAGCCGAAGACTTTTACCGGAGAGCCATCGAACGCGATCCAAATTTGAGCGAAGCCTATTCCAATCTGGGTAACGTCTACCTGGCCCAGAAGCAAATCCAGTCGGCTATTGCTTCCTATCAGCGGGCCATCGAACTCAATCCGGAAAAAGGATCGTATTACTACAACCTCTATCGCGCCTATTCCCAGGAGACCTTTTTATCTGGAAAGTCGGACAAAGCCTTCCAGAAGGCCAGACAACTCGACCCCGAATTGATTCAGCATTATTCCACCATCGAGCCTTCCAATATGAACCGGGTGGTGATCGATGAGGTCTTCACCACGCAGATGTTCTGGAGGAGATTTCTGGACCAGTATATTGGAAAAGAAGGACTTTTGTTCCGCCTGTTTAAGGCCTGGTTTGAGGCGATTCCATCCGCCCTTCCCCTTCTGGCGCCGATTCTCTTTTTGGCCTTTCTCATCGGAATGACGAGGTATACCCGGGCGAAGCGTTTCTTGACCCGTTGTCCCATGTGCGGGAGCGCTACCCATCGCTTCTATTTGGGCGCCTGGGAAACCCCGGAGCAGGAGTTCGTTTGCTTTAACTGCCATCGGCTTTTTGTCCAGAAAGAGAAGCTCCATCCCAAAATCACAGAGAAAAAATCGATCCAGGCCAATGCGTTTCAAAAGCAGAACCAGTTTACGGGAAAATTTCTCTCTTACTTCCTGGTCGGATTCGGCGACCTTTGGAGAGGCCATCCACTCAGGGGGCTCTTGCTCCTCTTCCTCTTTTTCATCTTCATTCTGAGATTTGTCTTCTGGAGCGGGGTTCTGCCGGAGTCGGCCTTGCAATCGAGGTTTTCCTGGGGAGATCTTCTTTTCTGGGGAGGGTTTTTCGGCCTGTTCTACTTCCTCTACTATCGACGAATACGGCGACAAAAACCGGAGTTCGAGATTCCGAAATAAGAGGAGATATCCATGGCGCTTCAAGGGACACTCAAAGACTTCAGCATTACCGAAATCATCCAGCTCATCGGGCAGCAGCTCAAAACAGGAGTCTTGAAGATACGCCGGGGCAAGAGTCTGGTCGAAATCTCTTTTGTCGACGGAATGATCGTCCATGTTTACTCCAATTACCGGGGGAAAAAAGACCTCATCGGCGAAATCCTGGTTAAGGCCCAGTTGATCACTGACGAACAACTCGAAAGGGTGCTGAAGGTTCAGAAAGAGACGCTCAAATATATAGGAGAGATTCTGGTTGAGCTCGGATTGTTGACCAAAGAAGACATCCTGAAGGTGATCACGACTCAGATCTATGAGACGATCTACGACCTTTTTTGGTGGGAGGATGGAGCCTTCAACTTCGATCTCAAACTCGTGGAAAGTTATAAGAAGATCCCCTTTGCCCTCAGCACGGAGCAGGTCCTGTTGAACATCCTCCGGATGGTCGATGAGTGGTCGGAGATTGAAAAAAAGATCTTTTCCCCCCATCTCGTCTTTCGGAGAATCTTAGGGGCCGAGGAGAAGATGGCGGGCGTCCTCTCTCCTCAGAGCCTGATGAGGGAGAAGCTGACTTCGGAACAGGAGTTGATCCTGACCCTGATCGATGGGACACGGACCGTTCAGGAGATCATCGACCGATGCCTTTTAGGGAAGTTCAACACCAGCGAGATTTTACTCAACCTCATGGAAATGGGGTTTGTCGAGGTGGCCGGGATCCAGACCCCGAGCCTCGTCAAGAAGGTAAGGATGATCAATTTCAGGGAGGCGCTGACTTTCGTCTATTATGGCGCCTTTTTGATCTTCATCTTTCTCCTTCTGATCTATTTCAAGCCCAATTTTTTGCGCCTCTTCTGGGATTCGAAGATTGAACGGGTCAATATCGAAGCGCCCGCCCTGTTTGTCCATCGAGCTCAGCTCGACCGGATCAGGAGCGCCCTGGAAATATTCTACCTGGAGAAGGGAGCCTATCCTCAAAAACTGGAGGAGCTGGTGGCCGCCCGACTCCTCGGGGAAAGCGACCTCTTCTACCGTAAAGGCGTCTCCTATCAATATGAGGCGAAAGATGGAAAATATATTTTGAAACATTGAAGCAAGCCTTTTCCGTTCTTCACATCCTTTTCTCATCTCAAGGCCCCGGAAAAAAATGGAGAAATCGTCAATCTTCGATAAGATACTCATACTCGATTTTGGCTCGCAATATACCCAGTTGATTGCCCGACGCGTGAGGGAATGCCGGGTCTATAGCGAAATTCAGCCCTTTGACTTTCCTCTGGAGAAGATCAAGGCCCTCTCGCCGAAGGGAATCATCCTCTCCGGAGGCCCTTCCAGCGTGTATGAATCAGAAGCCCCTTGCTGCGACCCCAGGCTGTTCCGATTGGGAATTCCCATCCTGGGGATCTGTTACGGAATGCAATTGATCGCCAACCTGTTGGGAGGGGAAGTTGCCCATTCGGAGAAGAGAGAATATGGGAAAGTCCGGTTGATCATCGACCGCGGGGGGAGGCTTTTCAAAGGGATTGGAGGGAAAGGAGATTTCTTACAGGTATGGATGAGTCATGGAGATCAACTCCGGAGATTGCCGCCTGGATTTCATCCGGTCGCCCATTCCAGCAGCACCCCTTTTGCCGCGATTGAAGATCGCCGGAGAAGAATCTACGGGCTTCAGTTCCATCCGGAGGTCATTCATACCCCGAAAGGGATCGACCTCATCCGCAATTTTCTCTTCCCTATCTGTGAATGCCAGCATCCCTGGGACATGCGGTCATTTGTGGAGGAGGCGACAGGCGAGCTTAAGAAAAAGATCGGTTCAGGAAGCGTGGTCTGCGGCCTGAGCGGAGGGGTCGATTCCACGGTGGTCGCCATTCTTCTTCACCGGGTGATCGGCGATCGCTTGAAATGCATCTTTGTCAACAACGGGTTGTTGAGACGAAATGAGCCGGAGCAGGTCGTGGACCTCTTCAGCCGCCATTTTAATATCCCTCTCATCTATGTGGACGCCGAAGAGCGTTTTCTTAAACGGTTGAAAGGGATGACCGATCCGGAAGAGAAGAGGAAGAAGATCGGGAGGGAGTTTATCGCCGTTTTCGAAAAGGAAGCAAGAAAGATCGGCGGGGTAAACTATCTGGCTCAGGGGACCCTCTATCCTGATGTGATCGAAAGCATCTCGTGGAAGGGGCCCTCTGCCACGATTAAGAGTCATCATAACGTCGGGGGATTGCCGGAAAAGATGAAATTGAAGCTGGTGGAACCCCTGCGGGAATTGTTTAAGGATGAGGTAAGAAAGCTGGGCAGAGTGCTGGGGCTTCCTTCAGAGATGGTTCATCGGCAGCCCTTCCCGGGGCCCGGGCTCGCCATCCGAATCATCGGAGAGGTTAACAAGGAGAGGCTGGAGATTTTGAGAGACGCGGATGAGATCGTTATGGAAGAGATGAGAAAGAACGATCTCCTGAATAAGGTCTGGCAGTGTTTTGCGGTCCTGCTTCCCATCAAAACGGTGGGAGTGATGGGAGATTTCCGGACGTATGAAAATGTGGTCGCCCTGCGGGTCGTGGAAAGCCAGGATGGCATGACCGCCGATTGGGTGAAGCTGCCTCATCGGATCCTGGAACAGATGGCCAACCGGATCATCAACGAGGTGAAGAAGGTGAACCGGGTGGTCTACGATATTAGCTCGAAACCGCCCAGCACGATTGAGTGGGAATAAGGTGAAGAAATGTCGAAACCCGAAGCACGAAATTCGAAACAATCTCAAATAACCAAAATTTAAATGATTGAAACAAACCGGAATTTAGAAATTTTGAATTTTGAACATTCGAATTTGTTTCGGATTTCGACATTCGAATTTCGGATTTAGGAGAAATATGTCGCACAACGAATTTGTCCATCTCCATCTCCATAGCCAGTACAGTCTGCTGGACGGAGCCATCCGGTTTGATGAGGTCTTCGATTTAGCAAAGAAGTACCGGATGGATACCGTGGCGCTGACCGATCATGGGAATATGTTCGGAGCCATCGAATTTTACCAGATGGCCATCAAACATGGAATCAAACCCATCGTGGGATGCGAAATCTATGTTGCTCCCGGAAGCCGATTTGAGAGGAAGACCGCGGCCGAAGGGGGAGAGGGAGCCTTTCATCTCACCCTGCTGGTAAAAAACCGGACAGGCTATTTCAACCTCATCAAACTAATCAGTCTCGCGCATATCGAGGGGTTTTACTATAAGCCGAGGGTCGATAAGGAACTCCTGAGCAAGTATCATGAGGGGTTGATCTGCCTCAGCGGATGCCTCAAGGGCGAGGTTGCCCTCCTGGCGCGCCGGGGGGAGATGAAGAGGGCGATTCAAGCCGCTGAGGAATATCGAACGATCTTTGATGATCGGAGGTTCTTCATCGAACTGATGAAGAACGGAGTTGAAAACCAGGCCCTGGTCAATGAACGGCTCCTTGAGATCAGCCGTGAGCTCTTCATCCCTGTGGTGGCGACGAATGATTGCCATTACCTCCACCGCGAAGATGCGCAGGCCCATGAGGTGTTGCTCTGCATCCAAACCGGCAAGACGCTCAGCGATAAAGAACGGATGAGATTTTCTTCGGATGAATTCTATTTCAGGTCCCCCCAGGAGATGATGGAACTGTTCAGAGACACTCCGGAGGCTATCGCTCACACGATGGAGATCGCCGAGGCATGCAACCTGGAGTTGAAGTTTGACGAGAAACATATTCCGCGGATCACCGTGCCTTCCGGAGAATCACCCGATAGCCATCTCGAGAGGCTTGCACGAGAAGGATTGGAGAAAAGGCTTCTACCCGACCGGGATTCGGAGAATTTCGAGGAACGCGCCTCACGATACCGCGGTCGCCTGGAAGAGGAGCTGAAGATCATCAAATCCATGGGATATCCCGGGTATTTTTTAATTGTGGCTGATTTCATCCATTATGCCAAACAGAAAGGCATTCCGGTCGGTCCGGGCCGGGGTTCGGTCGCCGGAAGCCTGGTCGCCTATGCGCTCCATATCACGGATCTGGATCCTCTCGAATATGACCTCATCTTCGAAAGGTTTTTGAACCCGGGCCGAAGGAGCAGCATGCCCGATGTGGATGTGGATTTCTGTATGGAGGGAAGGGATGAGGTAATCCGGTATGTGATGGATAAATATGGAAAGGAGAATGTCGCCCAGATCATCACCTTTGGCAAGATGCAGGCAAGGGCGGTGCTTCGGGATGTAGGCCGGGTGATGGGAATTCCCTATGCCGAGGTGGACCGGATTGCCAAGCTCATCCCCGGCGCTCTCAATATCAGCCTTGAAGAAGCGGTTGAAAAAGAGACCCAATTGAAGGAAATGATCCAGAGAGATTCAAAAGTCGCCTCTCTCTTTAAGATTGCCCGATCCCTCGAAGGGCTGACCCGACACGCCTCCACCCATGCGGCAGGAGTGGTCATCTCGAACCGGCCGTTGATGGATTACCTTCCCCTCTACCGGGGCCAGGACGGTGAGGTGGTCACTCAGTATGCGATGAAAGAGGTGGAGGCCATCGGGTTGGTTAAATTCGATTTCCTGGGGCTCAAGACCCTGACGATGGTCAACCATGCCATTGAACTCATTAAGAGGAATCAGGGGATATCGATCGATCTCTCAAAAATCCCTCTCGATGCCCCCGACGTGTTTGCATCCCTTGGGGCTGGCTCCAACCTGGGCATCTTCCAGCTTGAAAGTTCAGGGATGAGGGATCTTCTGACCAAACTCAAGCCGGAGGGCTTCAAGGACATCATTGCGCTGGTGGCCCTCTACCGGCCGGGCCCTCTCGACAGCGGAATGGTGGAAGAGTTTGTCAAACGAAAACACGGAAGGGTGGCCATCACCTATGAAGTTCCGGCTCTCGAAGGGATCCTGAGAGATACCTATGGGGTCATCGTCTATCAGGAACAGGTGATGCACATTGCGAGCAGTCTTGCCAGTTTTACGCTCGAAGATGCGGATAACCTGCGAAGGGCCATGGCCAAGAAAGACACCTCCGAAATGGAGAAACAAAAAGAGAAGTTTTTCGAAGGAACGAAAAAGAACCGAATCTCTCCCAGGAAAGCCGAGAAGATCTTCGACCAGATGGAGACCTTTGGCCGCTATGGCTTCAATAAATCGCACAGCGCGGCGTATGCCCTTATCGCCTACCAGACCGCTTATTTAAAAACCCGCTATCCGATCGAATTTATGGCGGCCCTGCTGACCAGCGAGGTGCAGAATACCGATAAAATCATGAAGTATATCGCGGAATGCCGCGAGATGTCCATTCCCATTCTGCCTCCGGACATCAATGAGAGTCACAGGGATTTTACCGTAGTGGGACATCAGGTTCGGTTCGGACTGGCTGCGGTCAAGAATGTGGGGGATGCCGCCATTGAGGTCATCCTCAAAGAAAAAGAGGAGAAAGGGAGATTCCAATCCCTTGACGATTTCTGCCGGAGGGTTGATCTGAGAAAGGTGAACCGGCGGGTGATTGAAAGTCTGATCAAATGCGGGGCTTTCGACTTTTCAAAAGCCCATCGCTCCCAGATGCTCAGCGTTCTGGATGAGGTTTTGGAGCGATCTCAGGGGGCCCAGCGGAAGATGGATACGACCCAGATGAGCATGTGGGAAGTCTCTTCGGGAGAAAGAGAGAAGGCCTACCCCGACATCGAAGAATTTCCAGAATCCCAGTTGATTCTTTTTGAAAAGGAGACGATCGGTTTCTACATCTCCCGGCATCCTCTGTCAGCCTACCAAGAAGAGATCAAAAGACATACTGAGGATGACACCTCCACGTTGCTCCAATTGCAGAACGGCCAGGAGGTGAGGATCTGCGGACTGGTCAGCAGCCTGAAAGAGATCGTCACCAAAAAAGGGGACAGGATGGCGTTTTTAAACCTTGAGGATATGAAAGGATTTGTTGAAGTCATCCTCTTCCCCGAGGTCTTTAAAAGCGCTTCAAATTACCTCAAGGGAGGAGACCCTCTCCTGGTCCGAGGGAGTCTCGATCTTGCGGAGGACCGGATCAAGATCAAAGGGATGGAGGTGCGGCCCCTCGCCAGCCTGGCATCCTCTCCCCCGAGGTCCGTTCATTTAAAAATTCCTCAATCCTCTTTATCGCAAACGGGTCTTACCCAACTGAAGGAGATGATCCTTGCCCATAAGGGGGCTTGCCGGATCTTTTTACATATCACCAACGGAGAGCAACAGGAGACCGTGATTGCCTTTTCAGATGAGTACAGGGTTGATCCCTCTCCCATTTTTCAGGATCGCATCAAAACACTATTTCCCTCTCCACGCCTCTCTTTGGAATGGGGTTAGAAGATGGTCAAACATTATCTTGATTTTGAAAAACCGCTCGTCGATCTGGAAAACGAGATCGAACACCTGAAGAGATTTTCTAAAGGCAAGCACCTCCATATCGATGAGCAGATCAATACCCTCGAAGAGAAACTGCACCGACTGCGGAAAGAGGTATTCTCAAGCCTGACAGGCTGGCAGATTACACAGATGGCCCGGCATATCGACCGACCCAAATCTTCCTACTATATTGAAACGATCCTCAATGATTTTATCGAACTGCATGGAGACCGAAATTATGGGGATGATCCGGCCATTGTCGGGGGAATGGCCAGGCTTAATGGAAAGCCGGTCATCGTGGTGGCTCACCAGAAGGGGACCGACGTGAAAGAGATGGCGGACCGAAATTTCGGGATGCCTCATCCGGAGGGTTACCGGAAGGCATTCAGGCTGATGAAGATGGCGGAGGTCTTTCAAAAACCGGTCATCACCATGATCGACACGCCGGGCGCCTTTCCGGGTATCGGAGCGGAGGAGAGGGGCCAGGCCGAGGCCATTGCACGGAACCTTAAAATGATGGCGATGCTCAGAGCACCGATTCTTACTCTCGTCATCGGGGAAGGGGGCAGCGGAGGCGCCCTTGCCATCGGAGTCGGGGACCGGATATTAATGCTGGAATATTCCATCTATTCGGTCATCTCTCCGGAGGGATGTGCGGCGATCCTCTGGAAAGACGGTGAGAAGGGCAAGGCAACGGCTGCGGATTCACTGAAATTGACCGCCAGCGATCTGTTTAGACTGGGGGTCATCGATGAGGTGATTGAGGAGCCTCTGGGAGGAGCGCACCGGGATCCGAGAGAGATGGCCAACCGGCTAAAAGGGTCATTGGAACGTCACCTGATGGAATTAGAGAAGATGGAAATGGATTCCCTCTTGGCGAATCGGTATGAGAAATTCAGAAAGATGGGGACGTTTCTGGAGGAGAGTGGAAAGTAGTGGATAGAAGGTGAACGGTTATGGGTGACGATGCTCGTATCGAAGCAAGAGGCTTGAAAAGCGAAGCTCGAGCATCCAGATTCTATTCGCGAGTCTCGATACGAGCTTCGACAACGACAAACGTCATTTTCAATTTAACGAAACGGCCACTGAACCTAATATGGTACAGGGCGGGCCTCGTTACCCTTACCATCAGAGATTAAACCTATATTTTCAATTATGGCGGGTAAAATTCGAATATTGCCGGAGCCTGTTGCACAAAAGATTGCGGCCGGAGAGGTCGTTGAAAGGCCGGCTTCTGTCGTGAAGGAGCTGATGGAAAACGCAATCGATGCGGGGGCCTCTGAAATCATTGTAGAGCTAAAATCAGGCGGACTCCAGCTCATCCGCGTGACCGATAACGGGGAAGGGATGGTTCCGGAGGATGTTCCCCTTGCCCTTCAACGATTCGCCACCAGTAAGATCCGGCAGGCCGAAGACCTCTTTGCCATCGAGACCCTTGGGTTCAGAGGAGAGGCGTTGCCCAGCATCGCCTCTGTCTCACAGATGGTTCTCAAGACCCGGCCATCGAATTCGATCAGCGGAACAAAAGTGATCTCTGAAGGAGGCGAAGTCAAACGTATATCAGAGGTTGGCTGTCCCGTGGGGACCGACGTGGAAGTCCATGATCTCTTTTACAATTTTCCGGTTCGCAGAAAATTCTTAAAATCGATTCGCACGGAACTCCGGTACGCCCTCCTCCACTTTCACAGGATGAGCCTTGCTTATCCTTCCATCACGTTTAAATTCATCCATGACGGCCGCATCCTCCAGGAGTTGATAAAAACGGAGTCCTTCTTGACGCGGGTCGAAGCGATTCTCGGGAAGGAGGTAATCGGTCACCTCAAACCCATCCGGCATGAGGAAGATGAAATTCAGATCGAGGGGTTTACGAGCCTTCCTTCATTCGCAAAGGGAAACAGGGACGGAATCTCTACCTATATTCACGGCAGATATGTGAAGGATCGAATTATTCAGAAAGCCATCCTGGATGGTTACCGGCACGTCCTTCCTGCGGATAAATATCCTGTTTCCATTCTATTGATCAGCCTTCCTCCTTCTTCCGTCGATGTGAATGTTCATCCGACCAAGGCAGAGGTAAAATTTAAAGAACCGGAGAGAATCTATCAAGCTGTATGGTCTTCGATCCGGAGAGCGCTGGAAGAATCTCCTTCGGAGGGGAGATGGATCTCTCCGGGAAAAAGAGGGGAGTCCATTCAGGAAGGAGAACTCCAGGCCTCTCTCTCTTTCCAGGGTTTTCGGAAACCCTATTCCGAAGTCGGCGATAATGGATTTAATCCTCCAAAGGTGGGAGAGAGAGAGGACCTTCAATGGGAAGTGGAGAAGAGGACCCCTTACCGTGTTGTCGGCCAACTCTGGGCGACCTATATTCTCTGCGAGGCAGAGGGAACGCTCATCTTCGTTGACCAGCACGCTGCCCACGAACGGATTCTGTTTGAGAAATTGAAGAGGAAATACGACGACGGAGCGCTGACAACGGAGAAATTACTTCTTCCTGTGTTGTTGGAACTTTCACTCGAGGAATCGCTCATTTTCGATTCGGCTGAAGAGGCCTTTAAGGCAATCGGATTTGAAATCGAATCTGTTGGTGAGAGGCTCTACGCCATTCGAACGATCCCCTCCTTTATCGAGCAGAAGGAAGCAGGAGAGAGAGTGAGGGAGATGCTCGAAGAACTCTCTTTTTTAAAGAGGGGAGGGGAGGGATCGATCCCCCTCCAGACCCTTCTCATCTCCCTGGCCTGCCATTCTGCGGTGCGGGCCAACTTCCCGTTGAGGAGGGAAGAGATGGAAGAGTTGATCGGGAATCTCTATCCCTTCAATCCTTCAACCACCTGCCCGCATGGCCGACCCGTCTTCTTTCTTCTTCCCCTCGATGAGATGAACCGCCAGTTCAAACGGAACTGAGCAGGATCAGGATTCCTCGCCGTTATTCAATCCGTATTTCTCCAGCCGGTAGCGCATGGATCGGAAATTGATATGGAGCAGTTCGGCTGCTTTCTTTTTAATCCCTTTGGTCCGGTCGAGGGCCTTAAGCAGAAGCGTCCTCTCGACATCCTCCACGATCTTTTCGAGGTCGACCCCTTCGCTCGGGATTTCGAGATCGAGTGGTTTTCTCTTGAGGGGAAGCTGTTCCTCGATATAAGAATTGAGATTTTGGGCGGTCAATTCCTGAGATGTTTCAAGGGCCACTGCCCTCTCGATAATATTCTGAAGTTCCCTCACATTCCCGGGATAATCATATTGAACCAGAATCCGGAGGGCTTCGGGAGATATCTGGGAAATCTGTTTCCCAAGTTCTTCCGAATATTTCTTCAAAAAATGGCTGGTCAGAAGAGGAATGTCTTCTTTATGTTCCCTCAGAGAGGGAATTTTTATCTGAATCACATTGAGCCTGTAAAAAAGGTCCTCTCGAAACTGTTTTTCCCGGACGGCTTCTTCGAGGTCTTTGTTGGTTGCAGAGATGATCCGGACATCGACACGGATGTCCTCGGTCCCTCCCACCCGCTTGAACTCCCTGTCCTGTAAGACACGGAGTAACTTAACCTGCATCATCAGGGGGAGTTCGCTGATTTCATCGAGAAAGAGGGTCCCCTCGTCAGCGACTTCGAATAACCCCTTCTTGGTTGAAATGGCATCGGTAAAAGCTCCTTTCATATGCCCGAAGAGTTCGGTTTCGATGAGGGATTCGGGGATGGCGCCACAGTTTAAAGTGACGAAGGGTTTGTCCTTGCGCGGACTGTTATAGTGAATCGCCTTGGCCGCCAGTTCCTTGCCGGTCCCGCTTTCTCCGGCGATCAGGATGTTTGTTTTGGTGGGGGCAACCTTCTCCAGAAGGTCATAAAGATCGAGCATCCTGGAACTCTGCCCGATGATATTTTCGAAATGATACCGATCCCTGACGACCTGTTTGAGAAGGAGGTTTTCATTCTGAAGATGTTTCTTTTCGAGGGCGTTCTGGATGATCAGCTTGATCTCTTCAATCTTAAAGGGTTTCATGATATAATCATAAGCCCCTTCCTTCATTGCTTTAATAGCAGTATCGGCAGAGGCATAAGCCGTGATCACGATGACAACTGTTTCGGGCGAGATCGATTTAATCCTTTTCAAGACGGAGATGCCATCCTGTCTGGGCATGCGGATATCCACCAGGGCCAGGTCAAAAATATCCTTTTCGATCAGCTTCATCACCTCTTCTCCGTTAGAGGCAAGCGTGACCTTATAGCCCTCCTTTTTCAGCATGATGTCCAGAAACTCCCTCATGCTTTTTTCATCATCAGCAACCAGAATCTTATCCTTTTGCATTCTCTTTTTACCCTGTTTTCATCGGTTCGACTTGGGTTGATCCGGCAGGCAGAAAAACGGTGAAGACGGATCCCCTGCCGATATCGCTCTCCACTCTGATCACTCCGTTATGGTTTTCAATAATTTTATGGACGATGGAGAGGCCCAATCCCGTTCCTCCCTCTTTGGTCGTATAGAAGGGCTCGAAGATTTTTTCTTTTTCCTGAGAGGAGATCCCGTTTCCGGAATCGGTGATCGCGATCTTCACCCATTCGATCTCCCTCTTCGCAGCGCCAAAAGGGAGGCCTCCTACAAAGGTCTCGCTTGTTCTTTCAATACCAATCCGAATGTCACCGCCGTCCGGGATGGCCTGAGCCGCATTGATCAGAAGATTCCAGAAGACCTGCCGTATCTGGTCCGGGTCGACCAGCGCCTCAACGCCTCCATTTTTAGGTGTCCTCGTAATGCGGAGCCCATCATGGAAAGCCGGAGAGTGGATGAAAAGTTCAACCGTTTCGTCAAGGATCTTTCCGATCTCCCACGGGGATCGATAGGTCTGAGGGGGATGGGCAAAAAGGAGGAAATCGGTGATCAATGCATTGAGCCTCTCTGACTCCCTGAGGGTGATGGCCATCAGATGTTCCTGCTGTGGATCGAGAGAGAGCTCCGATTTTAACATCTGAATCGATCCGCTCAATGAGGCCAGCGGATTTCTGATCTCATGGGCCATCCCTGCGGCGAGGGCGCCGATGGCGGCCATCCGGTCGTATCGTTTCATCTGCTCTTCCATCTCTTTGAAACGGGTGATGTCCTGAAAGATGAGCGTATGCCCGATCACGGATCCTTTGGGGTCGGTCAGGGGAGAAATGGAAAACCCGAGATAAATCTTTTCTCCGTACTCTTCGGAAAAAAGGGTTTCATACCGCTTGTAATCGAGGGGGAAGCCTGACGCCTTACTTTTCAGCTCCCCAAGGACTCCGGCAATCTCTGGAAAAAGATCATAGATGGAGACATTCTTCAGCCCTTCTCCTTTCCGGTTCAGAATCTTTTCTGCGGTTCGGTTGAGGAAATTGATCCGGCCGTTGAAATCGATGGTGAGGAGCCCACTGTCAAGGCTCTGGACGATATTCCGGTTGAAGGCTTCGAGTTGATCGTAATCGACCTGCTTCTGGATGAGTTCACCCTTCTTCTTTTTCAATTCTTCGGAGATCGTGCTGCTCAGAAATGCCACAATGTAATAGGCGGCTAAATAGGTGATCAGGGAGTAGAAAACCTGGCTGGCCTCAGGCGTGACGAACTGACCCGGGAGGCGGATCCACTCGTAGAGCTGAAGGAGCAGGATGAGGCCGTAGAGAAAGGTGGAGAGCGATGCCGAATAGAAGGCCCCCCGTTTATAGAAGAGGATGCTGGTTCCGATAATCGTAAAGATGTAGGCAAGCGGAAAGAAGCTCTCCTTTCCGCCGGTAAAGGCGATGAGGCCCGCGATGAAGAGATGATCGATCACCAGCTGGATAAAGGTAAATCGACGGAGGTTTTTAACACGCTTTAGAAGAAACGCATAAACGATCGTCACCAGATAGAAGAGGCTGATAAAATAGTAGAACTGGTTGGTCATGGGGATGAAGAAATATTTCTTCTCGGAGAGCTGAAAGATATAAGCAATCGCGAGCAGGAGGGTGAGGATGATGACACGGGAGACCATCAATCCTTTCACATTTTTCAGGATTTTCTGCTGGGGGTCGAGAGGAATGTTCAGGTTCGAATTCATAAGTCCCCATTGTTGGCGTTAATTGGGACAGGTGAATTATTTAAATCCCAATTTCAGCATGAAGGGATGTTTTTTTAAAAACAGCCTGTTCTATTAAATATTTTAATGCACGGCCGAGGCCATCTGGAAGATTGGCAGATACATTGCGATGACGACCCCTCCGATCACCACTCCCAGAAAGACCATCAGGAAAGGTTCGAGGAGCGAGGTCAGGTTGCTTACGGCCACATCGACCTCGTCGTCATAGAAATCCGCAATTTTCGTCAGCATCGAATCCAAGGCGCCCGTTGATTCTCCGACGGAGATCATCTGGATCACCATGGGCGGAAAGACATTGCTCCGGCCCAGGGGGTCGGCAATGGTTTCACCCTCACGGATGCTGGCTCTGGCACTCAAGATGGCCGTTTCAATGGTCCTGTTTCCGGCCGTCCTCGAGACAATCAGGAGACCGTCGAGGATGGGAACACCGCTGCTCACGAGCGTTCCAAGCGTCCGAGCGAATCGGGCCACGGCGACTTTTTTGAGGAGCATTCCGAAGACAGGCACTTTCAAAATGAGTCGATCGATCAGGGTTTTTCCCGCCTCCGTCTTATAGAACTTTCTGAAAAGAAAGACGAGAAGGATGACTGCGGGAATGATGACAACGATATATTTCTGGATGATCTTGCTCATGGTGAGCACAATGAGGGTGGGGAGCGGAAGAGACTGGCCCGCCGATTTGAACATCGTCTCAAAGACCGGGATGACGAAGATCATCAGAATGATCACCACAAGGATGGCCACTGACACGATGATGGCGGGATAGATCATGGCGGACTTGACCTTCTTTCTCAGGGCTTCCGCTTTTTCGATATAGTTTGAGAGCCGGGTGAGGATATTATCGAGAATGCCTCCTTCCTCGCCCGCCACGACAAGGTTCGTATAGAGGTCATCAAAGGCGGCCGGATGCTTTTTAAGGGCTCCGGCAAAGGTGGACCCGCCTTCCACATCCTCTCTGATTTCTCTGAGGATATTCTTGAAGAGCTTATTTTCCTGCTGAGAAGAAAGGATATCCAGCGATTGGACCAGGGGTAGCCCGGCGTCGATCATCGTTGCCAATTGCCGGGTGAAGATGGCGATACTCCGCTGAGGGACCTTCTTCCCCATTGGCAGGGAGATCTTGAACTCCTTGCCTTTGGCTGCGATTTTTGTGGGGATGATGCTCTGCTGCCGGAGATGGATGCGGATGGCGGCTTCACTCGGAGCCTCCATCTCCCCCTTCTTGATCGATCCCTTCAGTGTCTTTCCTTCCCATTTAAAGATTGGCATAATTCACCTTTCCAGATTCTTCCCCTTGGTTAAAGAGGAAGAAAAATGACAATTTAGGTTGGTTTGCCCTGTCTCTCTCTCTTTCCGCCCATGATGCCCGCGTTGGATAACATCTGACGAAATTCATCGAGATTATGGCTGCGTTCTAAAGCGTCTTCCAGGGAGATAAAATGACGCTCCACAAGGGAGAGGAGGGCCTGGTTCATCGTCTGCATTCCGAATTTGGCCTGACCGACCTGCATCAGGGAATAGAGCTGCTGGATCTTGTCCTCACGGATCAGGTTCCGGATGGCAGGGTTCGGGATCAGGACCTCCATGGCCAGGGCCCGGCCTTTTCCTCCTAATTTTGGGAGAAGCTGCTGGGACAAAATTCCCTCAAGAACAAAGGAGAGCTGTGTCCGCACCTGCTGTTGCTGGTGGGGCGGGAAGACATCGATGATCCGGTTGATCGTCTCCACGCAGGAGTTCGTGTGCAGTGTGGCAAAAGTGAGATGACCTGTTTCAGCCGTCAGAAGGGCAGCCTGAATCGTTTCCAGATCCCTCATCTCACCGATGAGAATGATATCCGGGTCCTGGCGGAGGACGTGCCGCAGGGCGTGGGTAAAGCTTTTGGTGTCGGAGTTGACCTCCCGTTGATTGACGATGCAATTTTTGTGGCGATGGAGGTATTCGATCGGATCTTCGATCGTAATGATATGGGCATTTTGCTCATTATTGATCTTGTCGATCATGGCGGCAAGGGTGGTGGATTTCCCGGTGCCCGTGGGGCCTGTGACCAACACGAGGCCCTTTGGTTTCTTAATCAATTCATTGACGATGGGGGGGATTCCCAGTTCAGAAAAGTTGAGGATGTCGAAAGAGATGGCCCGGAAGGCTCCAGCCACAGCGCCTCTCTGCATATAGATGTTCCCCCGGAATCGGCTCAAACCTTTAATGCCAAAGGAGAAATCCAGTTCTGTCTCCTCCTCAAACTTGTGACGTTGTGCATCGGTGAGCACGCTGTAACAGAGCCGTTTCGTGTCGGGAGCAGTGAGAAGGGTTGCATCGACGCCCATTAACTTTCCATCGATCCTGCACTGGGGAGGAGAGCCTGTGGTGATATGCAAATCGGAGGCTTTCTTTTCTATCATGAGTTCAAGTAGTTTCTGTAATTCGATCATGTTTCCTCTTCTCCTTCTTTTAAAAGATTATCGATCGTCCATGGTCGATCGGAGCACTTCTTCGATCGTGGTCAATCCTTCTCGAATCTTAATGATCCCGCTCTGCCGGAGGGTCTTCATCCCTAACCGCATGGCTTCTTTCTTAACTTCCGAAGTCGATGCCCGGGAAAGGATAAGCTCCTTGATCTCTTCTTTGATCGCCATCACCTCATAGAGTCCGACCCGGCCTTTATAACCCGTATTATTACAGATCGAACATCCTTTCCCTTTATAAACCGGGAAAGATTTTACCTCATCCGGTGAAACCCCCAGATCGATCAGGAGCTGAGGGTGAACCTTGATGGGTTCCCGGCATTCCATGCAAATTTTTCGAATCAACCTCTGTGCCAGGATGAGGATGACCGCAGAGGAAATCAAAAAGGGCTCAATGCCCATATCGATCAAACGAGTCACGGTTCCAGGAGCATCATTGGTATGAACCGTGCTCAGGACGAGGTGTCCGGTGAGAGCGGCCTGAACCGCAATCTGGGCGGTTTCAAAGTCACGGACCTCGCCCACCATGATGATGTCCGGATCCTGTCGGAGGAACGCCCGGAGCGAAGAGGCAAAGGTTAGCCCGATCTCCTCATGCATCTGGACCTGATTGATCCCCATAAAATTATATTCCACGGGGTCTTCGGCAGTGGTGATATTCTCCGTCTCTTTATTCAATTCGGATAGAGCCGAATAGAGGGTCGTCGTCTTTCCACTCCCCGTGGGCCCGGTGACGAGAATCATCCCCACAGGTTTTCGGAGGGCATTCTTGAAATCCTCAAGGGATGATTCTTCGAACCCTAATTTGACCATGTCCAGTTGTAAAGACGATTTATCGAGGAGGCGAAGAACCACCTTTTCTCCGAAGAGGACAGGAACGGTGGAAACCCGGAAGTCCATCTCACGGCCTTTGCCGAGGCGCAATTTGATTCTCCCGTCCTGGGGAAGGCGCCTTTCAGCGATGTCGAGCTTGGACATGATTTTTAGACGGGAGACAATGGCATTTTTGATCTGGGTGGGGAGCGTCATCTCCCGTCTCATGACGCCATCGACACGGTATCTGACCCGGAAACTCTTCTCGTAAGGTTCAAAATGGACGTCACTGGCTCCCAATTTGATCGCCTTGATCAGGACCCCGTTGACGATTTTGATGATCGGACCTCCGATCTCATCTGTTTCATCCGCGGTCTGGTTTTCAACAACCTCAATATTATCGACCGCTCCATGGACCAGCTTGTCAAACTCATCGACATCGACCAAACTGGTGTCGATGAGGTCGAAATCAGAATCCGAGGATTTATCTTCATCAAGGGAGTAATCGAGGGCCTGGAAAGACGTCGTTCCCAGGCCAGCCACACTTCCCCCACCGCCGTAATATTTCTTTATGGCATCGACGATCTCCGTCTCGGAAGCCACTACTGGCTCAACATTAAAACCGGTCATAAATTTGATTTCATCGATGACGACAATGTTGCTTGGATCAGCCATCGCCAGTGTCAATTTGGGACCTACGCGATTAATGGGTATGATAAAGTATTTTTTTGAGATACTCGGGGGGATCAATTTAGTGACATTGGGGTTGATTTCGATTTTCGAGATTTTTACAGAGGGAACCCGGTACTGGGCGCTCAAGAAGGAAAGAAGCTCATCCTCTTTAATATAGCCCAACTTCACCAGATTGGACTCTAAACGCCCCCCCTTCAGTTTTTGCTCATCCTGCGCCTTTTTTAGTTGCTCAGGTGTAATAAAATTTCTTTTGATGAGCAGTTCGCCTAATCTTTCTGACAACTCCTACCCCCTCATAATAACCTACAACCATTTAGGAATATTAAATACAATGAACCGAATACAATTCGAATCTAAAGAAAGCAAGATGGGTGCCAAAAATTGACATTTTTTTAATCTATCGATATAATTAGGTTAATTTAATTCTATATTTTTTAATCTTTGATGAAACGATATAAAAAGGAGTTCCATTGGTTAATAATTATCCAGATTCTATCTTCAGGGAGAATAGAAGGGTAATCTGACAATGAAGGCGCTTCCTTTCCCAGGTTCGCTCTCAACGGTGATTTCCCCTTGATGAGCCTCGACAATCCACTTGCAGATGCTGAGCCCGAGACCGCTGCCTCCCTGTTCTCTTGAACGGGCCTTGTCCACTCTAAAAAATCGATTAAAAATCTTCTCTTGATCCTCTTTGGCAATTCCTATGCCCGTATCTGCAATGATGATTTTAACAAACGCTGCAGGTTTTTTTTCTTTTGGCATTAGCGGGTTTACGGAACCATTCATTTCTTTTTTCAGAGTGATCAGGATGCTTCCCCCCGCTTCAGTATATTTTATTCCGTTTTCAATCAAGTTGATAAAAAGTTCTCTCATACGGAGAGTATCTCCGAGAATATGGAGCTCCTCCTCGTGTTCCGCTTCGTGATTCGAAATTTGGATCCGAATGTTCTTGGGCTGAGCCAGAATCTTCATCTGCTCGGTCAACCCACTGATGAACGGGGTCAAATGAATATCTTCTCTATTCAATCGGATCTCACCGATATCCGCTCTTGAGAGAAGCAGGAGATCTTCCACGATCTTCGACATTCGATCGATCTCTTCAAGATTGCTCTCCAGAATCTGTTCATATTCGTGAAGCTGTCTTTTTTTCCGCAGGGCCACCTCCACTTCTCCCTTGAGGATGGTCAGGGGAGTTTTTAATTCATGAGAAGCGTCCGTGGTAAATTGTTTAATCTGGCGGAAAGACTGATCCAGTCGTGAGATCATCTCATTGAAAGTATCGATCAACCTTGATATCTCATCCTTCACTTTGAGGGTCTGGATTCTCTGGTTCAAATTTTGCGAGGTGATCATTCGAGCTGTCTGGGTGACCCGATCGACCGGTTTTAATGCTTTATGGGCAAGGAATTGTCCTCCCAGGCTGGCGATCAGGAGAATCGATGGAACAGTGACAAGGAGAATGATCAACAGGGTGTTGAGGGCATCCTCCACATCTTCAAGGGAGGAGGCGACCTGAATCATTTTAGTTACGTGGTTTTGTTCTTTCACAGGGTAGGTAATGATACGCAACGGGGTGTTTCTAAGGGAGCGATTGGTTTCATAAGTGATCAAACCCTTTGATGCATTCCTGAGAGCATTCAGGCTGATCGGAAGCCGGGCGCTTTTTAAGTTTTCGGACCTTCGCCCGATCCTTCCCGATTCGTCGAGAACCTGGATGAATTTCCCGATCGGTTTTAAATTCATCGAAGTCTCAAGGGTCTGATCGATGCTCCCAAAATCGAATTTCGATAATGGCGAAGTTGATTCTGAAGCAATCAGTTCG
This sequence comes from Deltaproteobacteria bacterium, assembly GCA_018333535.1. Taxonomy (GTDB): domain Bacteria; phylum Desulfobacterota; class BSN033; order BSN033; family UBA1163; genus RBG-16-49-23. The sequence continues at coordinate 24,971 of JAGXTA010000152.1, forward strand.
GCAAGAGACCTCAATTTATGATCCACGTCACGATAGAGGCTTCGAGAGAGGGTGAGGTATAAAAAACTGCTGAAGGAGATCAATAGAATTCCCAGGATGAGAACATACCATAGGGTGAGTTTAAAACGGAGGCTCCTAAAGTCCATTGAATTCCTTTTTAGAATTTTCCTGGCCTGCACCATGCTCGGTTCAGGGCTTGCTTGGAGAGAGGATATATCCAACCCCCCGGATGGTATGAATCAATTTAGGTTCGAACCCCTTATCGATCTTCTTCCTGAGGTAGTTGACATAGACATCGATGACATTGGTCATGGAATCGAAGTGATAATCCCAGACATGCTCGGAAATCATCGTCCGTGTCAGCACCTTGTTCGGATTCCTCATAAAATATTCCAAAAGCCCATATTCCTTGCTGGTGAGCTCGATCTCTGTCTCTCCTCTTATGACCCTGTGGGTCACCGGAGATAGGGTTAAATCAGCCAACTTTAGAACAGGCTCCGCATCCGCCCTTTCCCTGCGCAAAAGAGCGCGAACCCTGGCCAAAAATACTTGAAATTCGAAAGGTTTGGTTAAATAGTCATCGCATCCCGAGTCCAAACCTTTCACAATATCCTCGGCCGTGTCTTTTGCCGTGACCACCAGAATGGGAACCTTATTCTTATTGATCCGGATTTTCCTCAAAACCTCCAGGCCGGATATTTTGGGGATCATTAAATCGAGCACAATCAAGTCGTAATCGTTGACTTCAGACATATAGAGGCCTGACTCTCCATCGAAAGCCGTATCAACAGCATAGTGTTCTTCTTCGAGTCCTTTTTTAATAAAATTGGCTACTTTGGCCTCGTCTTCTATGACAAGAATTCTCATAAGCAATTTCCACACGGTTCAGGATGTAATCTTTATAACATTATAAATTTAATATAAAAAATTGCAATATCAATTCTTTTTCCCTTTTGCTTGACACCATCCCACCAACTCTGTTAGCATTTTGAAAATTTTTCAAACCGGAGAGGCGATCCTTGATCAAGCTGGCAGGAATCCAGATATCTTGCAGTGAGGAGAAAGAAAAGACTATAGAAAAAGCGACAAAATTTGCGCAAATTGCTGTCGAGCGGGGGGCCCATATCATCTGCTTTCAGGAGCTGTTTACTACCCACTGGTTTCCAAGAGAGATGAACCCCGGCCATTTTCTTTTGGCCGAGACAGTGGAAGGCCCAACCGTAATGAGGATGAGAGAATTGGCAAAACAGCACGGGGTGGTTTTGGTCTGTCCCATTTTTGAAAAAGACAAGGAGGCGTTTTATAATTCTGCGGTGGTCATCAATACGGAAGGAGAGGTTTTGGGAATCTATCGGAAGGTCCATGTTCCACAGATTCCCCTCTGGGAAGAGAGGTTCTACTTCTCTTCAGGCAACCTCGGATTTCCTGTGTTTCAAACGAAATTTGGAATGATCGGCGTTCAAATCTGTTGGGACAATTTTTTCCCGGAGGGATCCAGAATATTGGCCCTGAAGGGGGCCCAGATCATCTTTGCCCCTACGGCAGCCGCCTTTGCCTCACAGGAAAGATGGAGGACAGTGATTTCGAGCCATGCGATGACCAATGGTGTGTTTATCTTCAGGGTGAACCGGGTGGGAAGCGAAGAGAAACAGGATTTCTATGGTAAATCTTTCTGTGTGTCTCCGGAAGGGGAATTGATGGACAAACCAAGCGGAATGAAGGAAGGCATCGCCTTGATTGACGTCGACCTTAAACACATTGACCGGGCCAGAAAGGAATGGCCTTTTTTAAAAGAGAGGAAACCGGAAACGTATCGGGAGATCATTGAATAAAGCCACATAGAAGATGGGCTACGTCCAACGGTAACGATGCCCTTATCGTAAATAAAATAAAAGGCTACGTCTGTCGTGCTTAATTCTTTTAAACGTAACCGTTACCGAATGACGATACGGGCTTCGTCACCATAACCATAACCGATTAACCCTCAACCCAAAGGCAGACCAATGAACAAAAGAAAATTTATTAAGGAATACTTAGAGCCGATACTCATCGCCATATTGATCGCTCTTTTTATTCGAACCTTTATTGTTCAAGCCTTTAAAATTCCCTCCAGTTCGATGGAACCAACCCTTCAGGTCGGGGATCATATCCTTGTCAGTAAATTTATTTATGGGATTAAAATCCCCTTTACCCAGGCCAAACTGTTTCAATATAAAAATCCTCAGAGAGGAGATGTGATCGTTTTCATCTTTCCCAAAGACTCTTCAAAGGATTTCATCAAGAGAGTGGTTGGAATCAGTGGGGATCGGGTCGATATCGAGGGGGACAAAGTTTATATCAATGGAAAGCAAATGGAGGACCCGTGGGGGTATTACGACACAAAAAACGAGTGGAGGAGAACCCTTGGCCCAGTGGGCCCTTTTGAACATGTGGTTGTGCCGGAAGATCACCTCTTTGTCCTGGGAGATAACCGGGACAACAGTCAGGACAGCCGTTTTTGGGGATTTGTCCATCTGAGCGAGGTGAGGGGGAAAGCTTTTATCATTTATTTTTCAGGACCAAGTTTCTTAAATATTTTATTCCCGTGGATATGGGATGAGATCAGGTGGAGAAGGTTTGGCAAGTTCATTTATTGATTTCGGAAGACATTTGTTTTGGCCCATTCGATATCTTTTCTGATCTGCTCGATTAACATTTCTATTGAAGTAAAACGGATTTCATCACGGATTCTTTTCGTAAAGCACACCTGGAGGTCCTCGCCGTAAATCTCACGATCAAAGTTTAAGATATGAACCTCCAATGACACAGCGTTTGCATTAAAGGTCGGATTGAATCCGATATTGGCAAGGCCATTGAAACACTGGCCATGCAAATTCACCCTGACCGCATACACCCCGGGCTTGGGATAAAGCTCTTCAGTCATTTCAAGATTGGCCGTGGGAATACCAAGAGTATGACCCCTTTTCGCCCCCTCGATCACACGCCCGATCACCGGATAATCTCTTCCCATTAATTTCGAAGCCTTTTCAACCTCTCCATCCCCGATAAGGTCTCTGATCTTGGAACTGCTGACGATGGCGTCATCAACGGTTAATGCCTCCACCACCTCGACTTCAATTCCAAATCTGGCGCAATTTTCTTTAAGGGAATCGACATCCCCGCTCTTCTCTTTGCCAAATCGATAATTATATCCGACAAAAATCTTTTTAGCTCCGACTTTCCCCGCCAGGATGCTTTTTACAAATTCAGGAGGTGAAAGCCATGCAAAAGCCATGGTAAATTGAATGCAAAGGACTTTGTCCACCCCGGTTTCTTCGATGAACATCATTTTCTTTTTAAACGGGGTGAGCAGGGGAGGGCATTGATCGGGGGAAAGTATTTTCAGGGGATGGGGTTCAAAGGTGATGACAACGGATTCCCCGCCAATCTTTCTGGCTTCCTCTTTGACTTTTTTAAATATTCTCTGGTGCCCGAGATGAACGCCATCAAAATTTCCCAGTGTGACCACGGGATTCCTGAAGGGTCCTTTTAAATTTTCAATTCCTTTGATGATTTCCATGGTGATAATTTTCGTCTTGATTAAAAATTAGCGCTTATCGTTGTCGAAACTCGTATCGAGGCTCGTATATGGAATCTGGATGCTCGAGATTCATTTTCCGAGTTTCGGGCTTCGATACCAGCATCGTCACCGTTAAACTCTAATGGGGGTTCAACGTATGATCACTTGACTTTAATCGAAAAAAATATAAAATAGTATCTGACTTTTTTCAATGCAGTGATTTGCAGAGGCCGAAGTGGCGGAATTGGTAGACGCGCTAGATTCAGGGTCTAGTGGGGAGTAGTCCCCGTGGGGGTTCAAGTCCCTTCTTCGGCACCAACCTTCCTCGTTTATCGTTGTCGAAGCTCGTATCGAGGCTCAATAATGGAAACTGGATACTCGAGCTTCGTTTTTCGAGCTTCGGGCTTCGATACCAGCATCGTCACCGTTAACCTTTTGACTCCTTCTACCATTACTTCGTTTTTGAAGAAAGATTCATGTCGAATTTGAAGAAGTCGGTAGTTGCAACCAATCGGGTCGAAGTTTTTGGAGTGGGTCCTGTTCCTTCCTTGAAACATTCAAGAACTCCTCCTTTATCCGAACCCATCTGGCCTGTTTTAGGATCGATCTTCATAAACTCGATCCCTTCGGGAATGGGGAAGGCTTTAATGTCTTTGTCCTTCAACGCCCTTGACATAAAAGCGACCCAGATGGGAGAGGCCGCACGAGCGCCGGTCTCATTTTCACCAAGGGACCTCTCTTCATCGAAACCCACCCATACACCGGTGAGGAGTTCGGGAGTATAACCGACAAACCAGGCGTCGAAAAATTGATCGGTTGTGCCTGTTTTTGCCGCCACAGGCCTTCCGAGCGCTTTTGCCCTCCATCCTGTTCCACTCCGAACCGCGCTCTCGAGAAGGTGTGTGATGAGAAAAGCTGTTTGAGTACTGATGACCTGGTCGACATGATTTAATTCGCCGGGATGATTGAGGGGGAGATGCTCTTCGAGTAAATTTCCGTCCCGGTCGAGAATTTTTTTAATAAAAAGAGGTGTGAACTTTTTCCCCTGATTGCCAAAGACAGCATAGGCTTTCGTTAATTCATAAAGCGAGAGACCCGAGGAACCCAGGGCCATGGCAAGGTTGTCGTGGAGTGAAGATGATATCCCAAGATTTCGGGCATAATCCCTGATGTAATCAATTCCGATATCGCGGGCAATCTTCACGGTGACGACATTCATCGAATGGGTGAGCGCATTTCTGAGGGTGGTCGGCCCCAAAAATTTGTCTTCAAAATTTTTCGGTCTCCATTTTTTGTTTCCGAATTCGAACACGATCGGAGCGTCAACAACAATCGAAGCAGGGGTATAACCTTTATCTAAAGCCGAAGCGAAGATAATGGGTTTAAAAGCTGATCCGCTCTGTCTTCTGGCCTGGGTAACCCGGTTGAACTGACTTTTTCTGAAATCTCTTCCGCCCACCATTGCCCTGACATATCCTGATTCTAATTCGAAGCAGAACAATGCCCCTTCTAAAATGGAAGCCATCTCGCCGGGGCGGTACTTCTGTCTGTTTTCTATCTCTTTTAATCCGGATTCAAGCGCTTCCTGAGCGATGTTTTGGGCATAGAGATCGATGGTTGTATGGACCTGGAGGCCGCCTTTATAAAGGGCATCTTTTCCATATCTCTCTTCGATATATCTCCTCACATGCTCGACAAAATGGGGGGCTTTTTCAAAAGAAAGGCTTTGCTTTCCCTTAACCTTTAACGGGGTCTGTAATGCTCTCAGAGATTCACTATGAGAGGTATATCCTTCTTCAACCATCCGGTTCAGAATGTAGATCTGCCTCTTTCTTGCTTGTTCGGGGTGTTGATGAGGAGAATATTTGGAGGGGGCCTGGGGAAGTCCTGCAAGCAGGGCGGATTCCGCAAGATTCAGCTCTTGAACATCCTTTCCGAAATAATTTTCAGAAGCAACTGCAACTCCATAAGCTCCGTGTCCTAAATAGATTTGATTAAGATAGAGATGAAGTATCTCCTCCTTGGAAAGATACTTCTCAATTTTAAAGGACAGGATGGCCTCACGTATCTTCCTCGAGAAACTCTTTTCTGGGGTAAGGAGAAGCGACTTGACAACCTGCTGAGTGATGGTGCTGCCGCCCTGTATGATCTCTCCGGAGAAGATATTTTTAAAAAGCGCTCGCAAAATAGCCCAGTAGTCCAATCCCTTATGCTGAAAAAATCTGGCGTCCTCTCCTGCGACAAAGGCTTGAATTAAATGATTGGGGAGCCTATCAAGAGAGATGACCTCTCTCTTCTCCATAAAAAATTCTCCAATCAGCTCTCCATTTTCAGAAAAAATTTTGGTGATGGCAGGAGGTTTATAATTCTTTAAACTTTCAATGCTTGGAAGATCGTGGCTGAAATAGAAGTAGGAGACGCCTCCAAATACGATGATGGAAGTTAGAGATACCATCAGTATTGAAATCAAAACCTTAGCCGTTTTTTCTGTTAAAGGTGATTTCATAATTATTATAAGGTGTTAGAGCAAAGAACATCAGATATTTCTTGACTTCTTAGCCCAAAATATACAATAATGACGGAGATTTTTCAATTAATTTCCATTTGTCTCCTTCCCTCCTGATGGAGAGAATAAAAAGGAGCAATCCATGGCCCATAAACCACTCGAGACACTTTCAATCTTGATCCCTGTTTATAATGAAGTAGACAATATCTTGCCATTGTTTGAAAGATTAAGCGCGGCGCTTAAGAAGACAGAAAGGCCTTATGAAGTGATCTTCATTGATGATGGGAGCACGGATGGAACCCTGGACGCTTTAATAGACATCAACCGCAAAAATCAGAATATAAAGATTATCAGTTTTACCCGTAATTTTGGTCAGACGGCGGCATTGAGCGCCGGGATCGATTCCTGCAAGGGAGATATTATCATTCCGATGGATGGTGATCTTCAAAATGATCCGGAGGATATTCTCCTTCTTCTCCAAAAAATCGAGGAAGGTTACGATGTTGTGAGCGGATGGAGAAAAGACCGCAAAGATCCCTTCTTGAACCGAAGATTGCCATCCGTCATTGCCAATAAGATGATTTCGTTCATCGGCGGCGTTCACCTTCATGATTACGGGTGTACGTTGAAGGCGTATCGAAAAGATATTTTGAAGAATATCCGTCTCTATGGCGAGATGCACCGTTTCATTCCCATTTATGCAAAGTGGGTGGGGGCCCATGTAACTGAGGTTCCTGTTAAACATCTTGCAAGAAAGGCCGGTTCTTCAAAATATGGGATAGGCAGAGTCTTCAAAGTGATTCTAGATCTGATGGTGGTGAAGTTCCTTATGTCCTATTCGCAAAAACCCATCTATGTCTTCGGTGGAATGGGGCTGTTGATGGTTTTGGGTGCTTTTATCTCCGGGGGATACGCCATTTACCTGAAACTCTTAAAGGGGGTTTCATTTATTTTAACCCCTTTGCCACTGTTAAGCGTCCTTCTTTTAATGCTGGGTTTTCTTTCCATTCTAATGGGTTTTTTGGCGGAGATCCTGACCAGAACTTACTACGAATCGCAAGGAAAACCCACTTATCATATTAAGGAGACCATCCCATAGTATAAATATGGATGAACGTTTATCGTTGTCGAAGCTCGTATCGAAGCAAGAGGCTCGAAACTTGAAGCTCGAGTATCCAGCATCCATATACGAGCCTCGATACCAGCTTCGACAACGTCAAACGTCAATTTTAGTTCAACGATACGGGCCTCGTTACCCTTACCATTAGACTTTTTAGGCAATTAGTATGTGCGGCATCGTAGGATTTCTCACCTCAAATCCATCCGATATTCCCGACCACCAAATTCTACAAAGGATGCGGGATCTCCTGACCCATCGCGGGCCAGACGACCAGGGCGAGTATATTCGGTCCCTGAATGAAAAAGGTCCTTTTCTCTTTTTGGGACATCGACGATTAAGCATCATCGATCTGGTTTCAGGTCAACAACCCCTTTCTAATGAGGATGGAACGGTATGGGTCATCTTTAACGGAGAGATATATAATTTCAAAGAATTGAGGGAAAAATTAAGAACACTTGGCCACCGGTTTGCGACCAAGTCAGATACCGAAGTCATCGTCCATTCCTATGAAGAGTATGGAGAAGGATGTTTCAAACATCTGAATGGGATGTTTGCCCTTGGAATCTGGGATGAGCGCAAAAAACAACTCCTCCTTGCGAGGGACCGGCTCGGAAAGAAACCTCTCTATTATAGCGCTCTCCCTGGTACATTCTTATTTTCTTCAGAATTGAAAGCGATTATGGCCTACCCCAAATTCAAACGAAAGATTTCATCTCTTTCTCTGATGAAATATCTTTTCTATGAATTTATCCCCTCACCGCATACCATCTTTGAAGATGCGATGAAACTTCCGGCTGCCTCCTGCCTGATCTGGAAAGATGGAAAAAGGGAAATAAAAGAATATTGGACCCCATTTGATACGGGAGAGGTGAAAGACATTTCAGGGGAGGAGGCTGAGTTGAGAATGATCGATCTCCTGAGAACATCGGTCAAAAGGAGACTCATCAGCGATGTTCCTCTGGGTATTTTTTTAAGCGGAGGAATTGATTCAAGCGCGGTGGCCGCCTTTGCCCAAAGAGAAGCGCCCGGAAAGGTGAAAACATTTTCCATTGGCTTTGAAGACCCATCGTTTGACGAATCGGGATATGCCTCCCTTGCGTCCGCTTTTCTCGAAACAGAACATTATGAACAGAGGATGACCCCCGAGGATTTGCTTGCCGTTGTTCCTCAATTGCCCGATATCTTAGATGAACCGATGGCGGATGCCTCCATCCTGCCCACTTTTCTTCTTTCTAAATTCACAAGGAAGCATGTAACAGTTGCCCTGGGTGGAGACGGAGGAGATGAGTTATTTGCGGGGTATCCCACCTATCTTGCTCATAAACTGGCTAAACCTTATGAGAATTATTTAGGTTGGCTTCATCCGCTTGCAACCTATCTTGGGAATTTACTTCCTGTATCCGATAATAACATCAGTTTCGATTTTAAGGTGAAGAAATTTCTCTCCGGCATCGGCTATCCCGATGGGATCAGAAATTCGATCTGGTTAGGATCCTTTCCTTTCATAGAAAATGAAAAAGTATTATCTGACGAGATTCGTAACCCATTCAATCGAGATCGATTGGTTGAAGACCTCGTGCGATATGAGAAGGGTTATCCATTGAATGACCGAATGACCCTACTGCAATACCTCGATTTAAAACTCTATCTCCAGGAAGCGATTCTGGTTAAGGTAGATCGAGCCAGCATGGCCTGTTCTCTTGAGGTGAGAGCGCCTTTTCTGGATTATGAGTTAGTCGAGTTTGTCATGGGACTTCCTTCCAAACTTAAATTAAAGGGATTTACGTCGAAATACATTTTAAAAAAGGCGATGGAGAAATTTCTTCCGCCCAGGGTGGTCCATAGGCCCAAAAAAGGATTTGGCGTTCCCATTGCCAAATGGGTAAAGGGGCCGCTGAAGGAGTTGTTTAGAGATATGCTGTCGTTGGAAAGGATAGAAAGGGAAGGGTTCTTAAACCCTGAATATGTGGCTGACCTGCTTGAAGATCACGTAAAAAACAAGAAGGACAACCGAAAACCACTCTGGACCCTCCTCATCTGGCAACTCTGGGTCGATCGTTATCATCCCTCACATTGATCTTGTTCATATCATTCCGGCAGACCCATAAGAGGTCTGGTTGACAAAACCTATTTTTTAGTTTAGAAATGAATACTCGTTCATAAAATGAATTAACATTGATGACCAGGAGAGAATCGTATGGAAACGATCGGCAGGAAGAAGAGGGAACACCTGGTCCACCGGGGAGAGATCCTTCGGGCGGCGGAAAAGGTCTTTGCCGCCAAGGGTTTTTTCCAGACGACCATGAGCGAAATTGCCCAGGCAGCGGAGTTTGGAACGGGAACCCTTTACAAATACTTCAAATCGAAAGAAGACCTTTATTTTACCCTTATCGACGAGAAAACGGATGAAATCAATCGTCTGGTCAAGGCCGAACTCTCCCGGAAAACTTCCGCCATCGAAAAGATCAAAAAAGTCCTGATCCTCGAGCTGGAATTCATTGAACGGAACCGGGATTTTTTCAGGATCTATACCTCGGAAGGAAGCCGTTTTGAATGGTCGATCAAAGACGATTGCGGAAAAAAGATCCACGATAAGATGGTGGACTATATCCATCTCCTTGCCCAGGTTTTAAAGCAGGGAATGAATTCGGGTGAGTTAAAAGCCATGAACCCCCTGGATTTAGCTCATGCCTTCGAAGGAATCGTTCATTCTTTTATCTTTGAGTGGCTGATCAGTCCGGAATCATATCCGCTCATTTCAAAGGTGGAAACCATTTTAGAGATCTTCTTAAAAGGAACCGAAAAGAGGGAAAGGAGGAAATAGGTTGATGAGAACGAGATGGTCTGTGGGATTGGCTTTAGGAATTCTCCTCTCCGCAGGAGTGGTTTTGGCCCAGGAGTCCCAGAAGCCGCTGACCCTTGAGGAGAGCATCAAGATCGCTTTGGATCGTAACTTAAAACTTCATTCTTCGATGGAGGGCGTGGCGGGCTCCGAATTCAGAAGAAAGGCCGCCATGACTGATTTCTTTGCAAAATGGACAGGACAGTATGGTTACACTTATTATAACAGTCCAACGGTTGTTGGTTTTTTTGGAGGCGGTGTGACGGGAGCAGACCGGAATGTCTACAACTTAGGGACCACCGTTAGCCAGCCCCTTTTCGCAGGAGGCTCCATCCTCTCAAATTATCGTCTTGAGAAACTGGGCGTGGATGTCTCGAAAACGGATGTGGAGACGGTTAAAAGGGACATTGTGCTTCAGGTGAGAGAAGGATACTTCAATATCTTGAGGGCTGAGAAATTTCTGGATGTGGCCCGCCAGACGGTCAAACAATTTACAGCCCAGTTGGAGGTAACCCGAGCTTTTTTTGAGGTGGGGATCGTTCCCAAGAATGATGTCCTTCAGGCAGAGGTGAGGCTTGCCAATGCAAAACAGGGGCTGGTCAGGGCAGAAAGTGACGTGGTTTTGGCCAAGGCTTCATTTAATTCATTGCTTCGCAATGAAATTAATACGCCTTTCCATATTATCGATATTCTCAGTTACGCGCCATTTAAACTTCCATTTGAAGAATCCCTCAAGGAGGCGTTTGAAAAGAGACCGGAGATAAAGGCGGCCGGATTGAAGATCGAACAGGCCAAGGAAGGGGTGAAGATTGCGAAGAGCGGATTCTTTCCCACTATTAATCTTTCGGGCAATTATTCCCGATTTTCAGAGGAGCCTACGCTCATGGGCGATCTTCGAAGTGAGAGATGGACCATCCAGGGCATTGCAACGATTACCCTCGGGGATTGGGGAAAGACCGCGCATAAAGTTGGAGAGAGCAAGGTAAAGGTGACACAGGCCGAGGATGCAAAAGTTCAATTGGTCGAGGGGATCACCCTGGATGTTAAGAATGGCCATCAGGTTATGCTGGTTGCTGAAAAAAATATCGGCGTGGCGGAAAAAGCAATTGAGCAGGCAGAAGAGAATTTGAGGATGAATGAGGAACGATATAAACATCAGGTGGCCACAGCCACCGATGTTCTCGATGCAGTCACTTTGTTGGCTCAGGCAAGGGTCAATTACTATGGAGCCTTAAGCGATTTTAATATCGCCAAAGCAAGACTGGAACGGGCCATGGGAAGGATGTATCCGTAAAAAAACAGTGAATAGTAAATAGCTTGAGAGTACCGAGTTCTTAACGATCAAGATAGCTTGATTTTGCCTTCCTTTGCAAGTGTGATTTTCATCTGCGAGAGTTGAATCGCTAAATCGATCCACTGTTGCGTGAGTTTTTTAAATCGTTTGAATGTCGCGATTTGTCGTTTGAGGTCTTGTACGAATTCAGCCTTGACGTATTCGGTTTTGCTTTTCATCCGATAGGTGTAACTGATCTGATAGAATCCGCCTTTTTTTTCTTTGGGCCTCTGATATTGGTACGTCAGTGACCCTGGCCTCATCTCCCCGATGCTCATCAGTTTTTCTTTGACTCCA
>JAGXTA010000153.1 GCA_018333535.1 Deltaproteobacteria bacterium
TGAATACCGCCCAGCTCTGCTGGGCGGATGAAAACAGGTTCGCGAAGCGATAAAACATGGTATAAGTTGGATATGAGCCTGATAAAACGAACAAGTCTTGCAGTTTTGGGGAGGAGATTTTTGGGGTGATGGGTATTTTGTTCGGTCTGTTGGGGACAAGGTAACCTCAGATGTCATAGGTTGAAACATAAAGTATCAGCACCACGAGCAGTTGAGTTTTGATTTTAATGCCCCGCAGCTCTGCTGCGGGGTTCTTTACATCCTCAACCAATTTTTTATAAGATAGCCTCGCTCCTTCAAATTCATAAGAACAGGTGATACACCCTTGTTTCAGACTGCCAATAGAACCCACAAGATATCCGATCAGATCATCGAACAGATTCGAAATGCCATTCTTTCTGGTCACTTTAAACCAGGGGATAAAGTCGCCTCTGAGAAGGAACTCATGTCTGAGTTTGGTGTCAGCAAAGCTACCTTACGAGAGGCGTTGAGAGTGCTCGAAGGCATGGGGTTGGTGGAGATCAGGAAGGGGATTACCGGTGGTGTATTTATTGCGGAAGTGGACATGAAGACGACGATCCACGGGATCATGAACTTTCTTCATTTCAAGACGATTTCCATCAAGGATATTACAATGATCCGCTATTTGCTCGAGCCACCTGTCGCCCAAATCGCCGCTTCGCGCATCCAGCCTGAGGACATCGTTAAATTGGAGAGCATGATTACGGAGGATCCTGTCGTTCCCCATACCATTGTTTCCAGAGAAATAGGATTTCATCGTTACTTAGCGAGGATGACTGAAAATCCTATCCTGATCTTAGTGATGGACTTTATCGATAATATCCTGGATGACATTAAGTCCCAATTAAACCTCGGGGGGGAATTTTACCATAAAGTGGTCAAGTCGCATCGAGCGATTCTGGAGTGTTTAAAACAGAAAGATGAAGTTGGGGTGAGGAGAGAAATCATAAATGATCTCCTGGAAGTGGGTAACCATTTAGCGAAGGCCAGTGGAACTCAACCTTTTGATCCAAGCATACTCCTGGGTGAAAACCTTCCCATAAGTTCTGAACAAACTTCCATCCTTCTTGAAAGATCACTCAATGAAGTTCCTGTATCGAAAGATTTACAACGAATCTTTGGCGAAGAATTGGCGGACAGACTCCACAAACAGGGTGTGGTTTTTCGAAGAATTGGAACTGGAGAATTATATTTCATTGCCTTGGATGACCTATCACATTTTTCATTATAATGATTTTTCATTAAGATCAGGAGGGAACATTTATGGTGAAAGAAGAGAGGACCAAAGAAATATTGAAGAAGCTACACGAAACCGTCGTTCAATTTGAAGAGTAAGAGGCGGTGAAGTGGGCAAAAATTGCCCTGGAGGAAAGGGGCGATCCCTATTGGATACCCTTCTCATCAATGTCCGAGGCCAGGCTCTCATCTCCTCCATTTACACCAGCAATATCCTCGTCAATAAAGATCCTTATTGCCTCGATTATTTAAAATCAGACCCAGAAAAAAAGATTCTGGTTTGACTTCTCTACCTATATCTTCTATATAACTCTACATAGGCGATGGCCTTCCAATCTGATGAAAATGCTTGCAAACCTGTTTTTCGACAAAGGAATGATCATCCATGAAAAAATTCCAGGTGATCTTTCAACCGACTGGCAGGAGAGGGGAAGTCGAAGAAGGGAAAACCGTCCTTGAGGCCTCCAGGGAATTGGGGGCGGAGATTGAATCTCTCTGTGGAGGGGAAAAGACGTGCGGAAAATGCAGGGTCAAGCTATTGGAAGGAGAACTCTCCCCTTTCACCTGGGAGGAAGCCAAATTTATTGAGGACAAAGAAAAGGCCCAAGGGTATCGGCTTTCATGTGCTGCTCACATTCTGGGGGATGTTTCCCTTTCTCTCCCTGAGGAGAGCAAAGTTCAAAAGCAGAGGATCAGTAAAGAAATTGCTGAAAATACAATTCCTCTGAGACCTGCGATCACATCCTGCTCCGTAGAACTGATTCCGCCAACACTGAATGATCCCCTGGGAGATTTCGACCGGCTTAAAAACACCCTTTTAGACAAATACCGCCTTTCTTCTTTAAATATCGATTATCCTGCCCTCTTGAAGCTTTCCCGGAGTCTTCGAATGAATGGCTGGAAGGCGAATATCGCCCTCTGGATGGATAAAGAAATTCTTGACATCAAACCATCGAAGGCGGACGACCTCTATGGCCTTGCCATTGATGTTGGCACCACCACTGTGGCCGGCTACCTCTGTAACCTCCGGAATGGGAAGATTCTCGCTATGCAATCAATAATGAATCCTCAAATTTCCTACGGCGAAGATGTGATGTCCAGGATCAATTACACGATGGCCCATCCGGATGGCCTTGAGGTGTTGCAACGTTCCATCATGGGAGGTTTAAATCAATTGATTAAAACCCTTTCAGAAAATTGTCATCTCCTTTCAGAGGATATCCTGGAATTAACGGTTGTGGGTAACACCACCATGCACCATCTTCTTCTTGGGATCAATCCTCAATATTTAGGGGTAGCCCCCTTCCCCCCGGCCATCCATCATTCAATCGACGTGAAAGCCAGGGACCTCGGATTGAAGGTTCACCCTTCTGCCAATGTTCACGTTCTTCCTATTGAGGCAGGATTTGTGGGGGCAGACAATGTGGGAGTACTCATCGCCCAGGAACCTTACAATCAGGACGAAATGGTTCTCATTATCGATGTGGGGACCAATGGCGAGCTGGTGATGGGTAATAGAAAAAAGCTGATCTCCTCCTCCTGTGCCACCGGTCCTGCCCTTGAAGGGGCCCATATCAAATTTGGAATGAGGGCTGCCCCCGGGGCAATTGAGAGGATTCAGATTGACCCTGAAACTAATGAAGTAAGATTTAAAGTCATCGGAAATGATGGATGGAATGCAGAATTGCCAAATCCAAAAGCCATGGGCATCTGCGGATCAGGAATTATTGACGGAATTGCCGAATTGTACCGAACCGGCCTCATCGATAAAGGGGGGCGCCTGAATCGGGAGAATCAATCCCCACGTTTGAAGACGACGAATGGAATTCTCGAATTTGTAATCGCATGGAAAGAGGAAACAGCCATCGGAAAAGAGATCACCATCAGTCAACAGGATGTAAGAAATGCCCAGTTGGCAAAAGCGGCTCTTTATGCCGGGGCAAAACTGATGATGAGACGATTGGGAATCGAAAAGCTTGATGAGGTGATCCTTGCTGGGGCCTTTGGAAGTTATATCGATCCTGAGAAAGCAATGATTTTGGGGATGTTTCCTGACTGTGATCTAAAAAATGTCTATGCCATTGGAAACGCCGCGGGCGACGGAGCAAGGATCGCTCTTTTAAATCGTGATAAAAGGGCGGAGGCGAACGAGATTGCAAGAAAGGTGGAGTATATTGAATTGACTATTGAAGGAAATTTTCAGAAAGAATTCATAGAAGCAATGCATATTCCCCATATGCATGACCCTTTTCCTCATCTCAAAGGTATCGTAAAGGATGAGATTCTTAGCCAATGAAACCCCATGATTATTTGATCATCGGATGCGGCCGTTTGCTGTGGAGACACTTTTAAAAAAATATCTCTCAACTTCTAATAGAAACGAAGATTGGTGACGGAACAACTTATCTCAAACAGTTCCTGCCAGAAAGTGGAAATGTTGACTGCATCATTCCTGCCGTGCCTTTCCATTTCGCTTTCGAATGTATTCTCTCTCAATTAAAACCATTGGGAGCAAAGAGGGGAGAAGTCCCTCCCCTTTTAGGACTGCCCAATCCCATGAAAGGTAAAAGCGGCAATCTCTATCCCTGCAAGTCTGGTAGTATTGTTGAGTACCGCACATTTGCCGGGACCATTGATTCACGTATTGAAACAGAATGCATTGGACGCCCTCCTGATCCCCCACAGTTAGGTTGGTATTGTACCTGCCGATTTTCTCTTCGTTGTTAGACTTCAAGAAACCTATAAAGGAAGCGGGACCTCTACCCCATTCCTTTCTTTATGAACTGGGAAGCCACCTTTCCCCCGAAATATGTCGAACTCGAAAAACTGTGGAGCGAAGGGAGGGAGGACGGGGATTTGCGATATAAACTTAGGCCGACCTGAGTTCATTCTGTCGGAAGATTTTAGGAGTGCATTTTTCAATCTTCTTAAACACCTTGGTGAAATAACTCTGGTCAGGAAATCCCACCTCAAGAGCAATCTGTGAAATTGATAATTCCCTATCTTTTAAAAGGGCTTCTGCTTTTTCTATTCTAACTTTTGAAATATAATCCCCCAGGGTGATGCCCAATTCGCTTTTGATAATGTGGCTTAGGCGTGAAGTACTGAGATAAACTTCTTTTGCGACCCGATCCACAGTTAGAGGCTCTCCATAGTTGGTTTCTATAAAGTCCAGGGCTCTCTTAAGCCTTTGATAATTTCTGGCATTCCGAGTTTGGTAGATCTGATCTGTCAGTTTTTCGAAAACTTTAACGACCCATAGGCAAAGAGTCTCCTGGTTCCTGATGCTTGCCAGTTCAGTGACAAATCCATATCGCATTCCCAGCATTTCTTCTATCTTGGCCCCTGCCTCAACTGCGGCACGAGAGAGAATAATGAGAAGTTCAAGAATTGATATCTTAAGTAGTTCAAAATTTTCAAGATACTGAACGAGAATAATGGCGAGGAGTTGGCAGAGAATCTCCTTTGCCCCGGCCTGGTCTCCGAGTCTGATTTTAGTCACAATTTCCTTTTCCTGATCATAGAAGAGTTTGCTTAAAGAATCCCGGGTAAACTCCCTGTCAAGGTCCTTAAGATCGCGAATTTGGTCCGCAATCTTCCCCTGAAGAATTTGAGCTTCCTGAACCTTCATGAGCGCGCTCAGATCAGGATCAGATAGTCGATCGGCCAATTGAAAAAGGCGTTGAGCGGCTTGCCGTGCTTCTTCATCTTTAACAATGGGAATCGAAGAAAGGGCTTTTTTAAGGTTTTGAGTCCTGTCTGATTTTACTCTAAGGAGGGGAACAAGCTCTTCGGGTTGCAACTCGGAAGGATCGATGAGGAGAAAAGGAGAAGCCACCAATTGTCCCACCAACCTTCCCTTCTCGAGAACCGGAGATACGATCTGCATGATAAAATAACAACACTTTGAAATAATGGGTTCTCCCCACCGTAACGATTCTTGAACCGCTTCTCTGTGGGATTTTAAACATGGTCTGCCCTGAAAATGACCTGATTGGATGGTGTTACAAAAATATGATTTCTTCTTGAAACAATTTGATTTCCAGAGAACCTCTCCCTTTGAATCCAAGAGGCGTAACGGTATGTTGGTCGTTCGAACAAACGAATTGATCTGAGAAATGATCTTGGAATCTTCTTTCAGCCTATTTCGGAATGACGGTGGTTTCATCTCCCTCTATCCCTAAAAGCTCCCTTGCCAAAGAAGGAGCCGAGGTCGCTTCACGGCAGTATCCGTCTGCCCCAATGTTCTTTGCAAAAATCGGAGTGACAGGGGCGCCCCCGACCATGGTTTTGACTTTTCGTGTTAATCCCGTGGCGTGAAGGAGTTCGATCGTAAATTTCATCCAGCTCATGGTGGAGGTAAGCAGGGAGGACATCGCCAGGAGTTTAGCCTCATTTTTTTCTATAGCCTTAACAAATTTTTCAGGGGAGACATCCACCCCCAGATCGATGATCTCGAAACCATCCCCCTCCAGAAGAATGATGACGAGATTCTTTCCGATATCGTGAAGGTCAAACTTTACCGTCCCGACGACCACCTTGCCCAACACATCCTTCTTTCTTTCCCGCATGAGCGGCCTTAGAACATTCAAACCAAATTTTAAGGCCCTGGAAGACATGAGAAGTTCTGGAATGAAGAATTCCCCCCTTCTGAACCGTTCACTCACCTCAAGCATCCCGGGAATTAATCCACGGTTGAGAATCTGAAAGTGGTCGACCTCCTCTTTGACCAAACTCTCCGTTATCTCTTTAACCAGCTTGCAATCCCGTAACACAACCGCTTGACCGAGTTGACTCAGTGTCATGTCGACTCCGGTCTCCGGTGTTCCGGATAACCCCTTGACCATATTTAATTTTTCCTTGCGGTTGATCATAGGTCGAGAAACATATCCTGTTCGATGGATTGACCTTTTTCGATGATGAGAAAGTTCTTCCCCCATGGACCACAAACTAACTCTTTAAAAAGCATAGGAGATCCAGGAAGTTCTTCATAGCTGACCCCAAGAAATTCGGCATTCTTGCGTGCAACCTTTCGATAGAGTTCTAACGGGCGAACTCCAGTATCAATCAACGCGATCCGGGTGTAATGCTTCAGTTCCTCGTGTATCACCCATTGGGCCGTTTCTTCATCATAGGACTTGGCGTAGTCCTCATATTTGGAGATGGGGGTCTGGCCTCTTTCAATCCATCCCGGAGTCAAATAGTAGGTCCCGGGATTGATCGATGACTGTTGACGATATCTCTCAAGAGAACCAAGAAAGAGGCTGATACAGTCGTGAATTCGTGGAATAATGAGCGTGTGGGTCTGGGATTGGACGCCTACAATGCCATTACTACAGAGGCCATAGCCCAGCACAATCCCATCATACTTCTCCCCGGAAACCTGATCGATTTCCACTTGAAGCGCTTGAGCCATATGTTCTGGAGTCCGGTGTAAACCGTAATCAAGAAATTTAAATTCGGTTTGGCCGTTCTGGAACTGTCGAAGTTCTTGTTCCATGACCGAGCAGCCCAAGACCAGCAGTATTCGTTCGTTCTTCATTTGAGTTAAAGAATTTAAATTGGGTGATTCATTTTCATTGGATGACCCAATAGTAATTTAAAAAAAGGAAAACGTCAATATTCATAAATATAGCAGAATATTACCAAAATTAAGCAGAATTAAACAAGACATCAATATTCATAATATGCTTTTATTGAGACATTATATATGAATGATCGTTCCTTCGACGCTTTTAAGAGGTTGTGCCATGAGAGAAATGAAACCGAGAGAAAGGGTTTTGGCAGCATTAAAAAGAGGAGTCCCAGATAAAGTCCCCTGGATCGAAAATGACATAGAGGAAGGGCTCCAGGAACAGATCATGGGGACCACTAACTTTACACCCGGTGAGCTCTGTGAAAAGTTGGGCATGGACGGGTTTGGGTACCATTTCCCGATGGGCGGGAAAGCGTCAGCAGGTCAGGCTTTTCAGGCGGCAGTGGGTTTCAAAGAAAGTTATTATTACCCTCAAAAGGTAACTTTTGATTTTGTTCCCCCATGGATTGCTGAAATGGGAGTCACGGAAGATGGTCGGACTTTTATTAAAAAGGGCCTTCTCACTTCAAAAGAATCTCTGAAGCTTTTTGATGAGTACCTGCCGGACCCCGATCATCCGGCCCGGTATGATATCGCATCGAAGTGGCTTGCTCAGTATAAAGGGGACTATGCTGTTTTTGCCAGGATCCGCCTGGGATCTGCTTCTCTGCTGGAGAGTATGGGCATCATCGAGTTTTCTTATAACCTTTATGACCACCCTGATCTGGTCAAAGAGGTCCACCGGAGATTTTCCGAATGGTCGGTGAAGGTGGTAGAGCACCTGAATCAAATGGATTTCGATTTTTATTGGGCCAACGACGATCTGGCGGATACGAAGCAGCCCTGGATGAACAGGGAGGTCTATCAGGAGTTTTTTCTACCCTATCAAAAAATCGTTGCTCATGCAATCAAGAAACCCTGGGTCTTCCACAGTGATGGTAATCTTTTTCCTCTCCTGGACGATCTCATCACCCTCGGAATGAATGGCATCCATCCCATCCAGCCTGCGGCCATGGATATCAGGCAGATGAAGGCGAAGTATGGCAACCGTGTCTGCATCCTTGGCAATATTGACCTTGATTATACCCTTACCCTGGGCACTCCTGAAGAGGTAGACCGGGAAGTAAAAGAGAGGATTGCTGTGGCAGGACAAGGAGGAGGATACATTGTAACAAGCGCCAACAGCCTTACGGATTACTGCAAAGTGGAAAATGTTTGGGCCATGGCTCAAGCTATTAAAAAATATGGGAAGTATCCGCTGGATCTAAATTTATTCAAATAATGTTGGGGAAGCATCAGAACAGCCCTTCATCAACGAAGAGGAGGATAAAAAATGATCGATAAGGAAAAATTTTACACTGCCCTTTCTCAGGGAAAGATGGATGAGGTCAAGAAACTGACTCAGGAGGCTTTGGATTTGAATGAGTCGGCGGAAAACATTCTTAAACAAGGTCTCATTCAAGCAATGGACCGGGTTGGAGTCAAATTTAAAAAAGGTGAGGTTTACATCCCCGAAGTGCTCATCGCCGCGCGAGCCATGCATGCAGGAATGGCCATCCTCAAACCCATCCTCTCACAATCAACAAGCGTCATGTCGGGTAAGGTCATCATTGGAACGGTTAAAGGCGATCTTCATGATATAGGAAAAAACTTGGTGGTGATGATGCTTGAAGGAGGAGGATTTGAGGTGGTGGATCTGGGGATCGATGTCCCGGCGAACAGGTTCATAGAAGCCATCAAACAATATCAACCGCAAATCGTGGGCTTGTCGGCCCTCCTCACCACTACGATGGCTGAGATGAAAAATGCGATTCAGGCCATTGAGTGGGCGGGTCTTCGAAATCAAGTGAGGACGATCGTCGGGGGAGCCCCAGTGACCGAGAAATTCGCAAAAGAGATTGGGGCCGATGGATACGCTTCAGATGCGGCTTCCGCTGTAGATTTAGTGAAATCCCTGCTGGCGGAATAACGGAGTGAAAAATTCCAAAAAGAAGGAGGATAATACCATGAAGAAAACAAGAAGAGATTTTCTTAAGACAACAGGGGCAATGGCCATCGGAGCGGGGGTGGTCATGGCCGGTGCAAAACCGGTTCGAGCGCAGGCGAAAACAGTGAGGTGGAGGATGGCCACGTCATGGCCGACGGGAATTCCTCTTTACACCGACATGGCAAAGGTATTGCCTGATGTCGTTCAGAAAATAAGCGGAGGCCGGTTTATCATCGATACTTTTCCGGCCGGAGCGATTGCCCCGGCCCTTGAGATCACAGATGCTATCCGAAGGGGGGTTTGTCAGATCGGACATCTCTGGCCGGGGTATGATATCGGCATTCATCCTGCATCGTGCCTCATTGGGGGGTTTGCCGGAAGCCCGAACTCTGAAGTCATGATTCACTGGATGTATCAGAGCGACGGATATAAGCTCTGGCAGGAATTTCGAAAGGATAAATTTAATGTCGTTGCCTTCCCCGGTGGGCTTCGTCCCACCGAGGTGTTCGCGCACTCCCATAAACCGATTCGCACTCTGGCAGACCTGAAAGGGGTCAAGTTCAGAACCGTGGGCGCATGGGCTGATATTCTTCCCAAGCTGGGAGCTTCCGTCGTGACACTTCCCGGAGGGGAAGTCCTTCCGGCCCTGGAAAGAAAAGTGATCGATGCGACGGAATGGGCTTGCCCGGGCGAGAACTTGCCGATGGGCTTTCATGAAATTGCCAAGTATATCATCATTCCCGGAGTGCACCAGCCTTCCGCCCCCTTCGAATACGTGATCAATCCGAAGGCATGGGACGAGTTGCCCGAAGATTTCAAAGCCATGATCGAAACAGCCGCAAAAATCACAACGCTTGAATCCTGGACCAAGATAGGGGCGCTCGATATGGGAGCCATGGAGGTCTTTAAGAAACGTGGCAACGTTATCATTGAGCTTGCTCCCGAAGTTCAGGGAGCGGCCTATAAGCTGGGACGCGAGTGGGCGGACCAGAAGGTGGCTGCCGCTAAAGACCCCTGGTTTAAAAGGATCCTTGACTCCCAGAGGAAATTTGAAGAAGGCTGGAGGACCGTTGAGAGAAACAGGATAATTACATATACTTAGCAATTAAAAAGGTGAGGGGAAGTGGAAACATCCCCTCACCTTTTTAGCTAGAAAATAGCCTTAGACCTTAAACATATTCATCCTTCGCTGGTTACGAACTCTTCGGGGGCTACCCGAAAAGACCAAAATACCAGGGGACTTATATTTGCCATGTTCATGACTAAAACGATCGAATCGATCAGCACCTGGTCCGGAAAAATGGTTGCCTGGGTAATCATCCCCAACGTCCTCGCTTTGGTTTACGAAGTCATCGCCAGATATATTCTCAAAAGTCCGACGATCTGGTCCTACGAGGTCACCTATTTTCTATACGGAACCCATTTTTTAATTGGCGCGGCGTACACCTTGTCAACCAAAGGTCATATCAGAATTGAAGTATTACAGGCACATCTCCCTCCGCGGGGAAAAGCGATCGTAGATGTTGTAGGCTATTTGATCCTTTTCTTTCCCGTCATGATTGTGCTCATCTATGCTGGCGCAGAATTTGCCATACAGTCCTGGGAGATGGGGGAAAAATCGGGATTGAGTCCCTGGAGACCCCATCTCTACCCCTATAAAGGCATATTGGTGATCAGCTTCTTTTTGCTCTTTCTTCAAGGAATAGCGGATTTTATTCATAATTTAATCATACTTTTCAAGGGTGAGAAGGGATGATTTCAGAATATTTACCTCTCCTGATGTTTCCTGCGATGCTTCTCAGTCTTTTCGCTGGGTTTCCTGTCGCATTTTCTTTGATGGGCATCGGTCTTCTATTCGGGATCATCGGCTTTGAGTGGAGTATCTTTCCAATGCTGATCCGCCGTATCTATGGGGTGGCTGACAACTATGTCCTCGCTGCGGTTCCCCTGTTCATCTTTATGGGAACCGTCCTCGAACGGTCAGGGATAGCCGGAAAACTATTTGATGCAATTAGTCTCTGGACGGGCCGTCTGAAAGGAGGCCTGGCAATCGCAACCGTGCTCATGTGCACCATTATCGCCGCATGCACGGGCATCATCGGAGCCTCGGAAGTCATGGTCGGAGTGATGGTGATCCCGGTGATGCTCAAAAGGAACTATCAACATGCCCTCATCTGTGGCACCATCTGCGCCGGGGGCTCCCTGGGGACTCTCATCCCCCCAAGCGTTGTCACAGTGGTCTACGGGCCTGCTGCTGGCATTTCCGTAGGTCGGCTTTTAATCGCCAGCATTTTCCCGGGCCTGCTCCTGTCCTCCTTGTACATCATCTATATTGCCCTAAGATCTTACATCAATCCTTTATTGGCTCCGGCGATACCCCTCAGAGAACTTCAAAAACCCATGAAGGAAAAGCTCTTCATCACCGCAACGGCTTTAGTTCCCCCTCTGTTGCTCATCTTTGCGGTGATGGGAAGCATCGTTCTCGGATTCGCAGCCCCTACGGAAGCTGCCGCCCTCGGGGCCTTCGGGGCCTTGATCTTAACGGCCGCTTACGGAAAGCTTACCCTCAAAGCCCTTAAAGAAACGGTCCTTCAAACTCTCAGAATTTCAAGTATGATGATGATGATTCTCGCGGGTGGATTTATGTTCAGCGGGGTATTTTTAGGCATGGGCGGAGGAGCGATCACAGAAAAAATCTTGATGGGTTTGCCATTCGGTCGCATAGGTATTTTAATTCTATTTCTCCTGATCGCTTTAGCCGCCGGCTTTGTTCTCGACTGGGCAAGCATCCTGCTCATTTTTATCCCAATTTTTTCCCCTATCATTGATAAATTGGGTTTTGACCCCATATGGTTTGGAATCCTTTTCATCATGATGATCCAGACCTCTTATTTGTCTCCTCCCATGGCGCCAGCCATATTTTATCTGAAATCGATCGTCCCCCCTGAGGTCACTATGAAGGAAATGTTCCAAGGTGTTGTTCCTTTCCTGATCATTCAGGTTATCGGGATTCTAATAACAGCCATATTCCCCCCGATTGTCCTGTGGCTGCCCTCAAAATTGATTGGATGGTAAAAAAAATTATAAGGAGGTCTCACTGATGGCGACCCATAAAGAACGCATGCTAAAGGCGGCTCGAGGAGAATGGGCGGACCAACTCCCCTGGGTTCCCCGGATTGACCTCTGGCACAATTCCAATTCGATGCGTGGCGCCCTGCCGAAGCCTTTTAAACAGGATGCCTCCCTGGATGAAATCGCTGATTACATCGGAGGCGGATACCACAAAATTGTGCCGGAGTTCCTTAAGGGTCGCTCTCCGGAAGACAATATTGACCGAGGAATAGGCGTTTATCGTCTCTGGGGAATGGCCTATCGGCCAGAATTAGTGGGAGTGGATCGGGAAGTAAAAAAAGAAGGAGATGCAACCCTGGTCGCTTATCATACCCCTATCGGGTCCGTCTCATGCAAATACATTTATACCGAAGAAATGAAGCGGGCGGGGGCCTCCATCACCTGGATCACAGAACATGTGATCAAAGAACCGAAAGACTATAAGACGGTGGGCTACATTTTTAAAAATATAAAGATTCATCCCGACTACAATAATTATCTGGAGTTTCAGAAAAAAGTCGGAGATAAAGGATTTCCAGCAGCCTTTGCAAACCTTTCGGCCAGCCCGATGCACCATATCATGAAGGAATTTCTTGACGCAACCGCTTTTTACCTTGAAATGTACGATCATCCTAATGAAATGCAGGGCATTTGCGAGGATATGGAACCCTACTTCGACCAGATTTTCAAGGTCCTG
Source organism: Deltaproteobacteria bacterium (assembly GCA_018333535.1). GTDB lineage: Bacteria > Desulfobacterota > BSN033 > BSN033 > UBA1163 > RBG-16-49-23. The sequence goes on from JAGXTA010000153.1 coordinate 12,628, forward strand.
GCCGAATCTCCGGCAGAAGTCATCTTCTCAGGAGCCAACTATGACGAGATGATCACCTACCCTCCCTTCTTCAGGGATCACATCATGCCCCATCTTCAGAAACTGGCCGACCTTCTTCATCCTAAAGGTAAGCTTCTCCTCTGCCACTGCGACGGTGAAAACAAAGGGCTTCTCGATCTCATTCCTGAAAGCGGGATGGATATTGCTGAGGCAGTTTGTCCCCAACCCATGACCAAGGTGACGATCAGTGAGGTAAAAAAGGCATTCAAGGGGAAGGTTACGATTTTTGGAGGAGTTCCCTCTGTCGCGCTTCTGGAAGACAGCATGTCGGATGAGGAGTTCGAAATATTTATGGCAGATTTGTTTAAAGCCATTGCGCCCGGGGATCGATTCATTTTAGGGATTAGCGATACAACCCCACCAGATGCCAAATTGGAAAGACTCATCAGGATCACTGAAATGGTCAAAGAATGGGGGAAATTGCCGATGGGACGTTAAGCCAAAACCTTGGCGCGGAGATAGTGGAAGATGACTAAAGAAGAGATCGATCTTTTTTACAGGGCTTTAAGAGATACCCATGTCGCGACGATAGAAAATCTTTTGAAGGATTACATTGAAAAAGCTGTCTCTCCCCTGATCATCCTAAACGAAGGGTTGCTTGGAGCGATGGGGATCATTGGACAGGAATTTAAAGCGTCCCACATCTGGGTGCCAGAGGTTTTACTCGCTGCAAGAAACATGCATAGAGGGGTTGAGATTCTTAAACCGGAGCTTCTTAAAAACAAAGTAAAAGCCAGAGGAAAATTTGTCATCGGAACAGTGAAAGGCGATATTCACGATATTGGCAAAAATCTTGTCACCATGATGATGACTGGGGCTGGATATCAGGTGATCGACCTCGGGATCGACATTCCCAAAGAGCGATTTATCGAAGCCATCGCCCAGGAAAAACCCGAAATCGTAGGACTTTCAGCCCTGCTCACGACTACGATGCTTGAAATGAAAGAATTGATAAGGATGATCAGGCAAACTTACACGAATCCTCCCAGGATCATTGTGGGCGGAGCGCCGGTCACTCAGAGATTTGCTGATGAGATTGGAGCCGATGGCTATGGTGAAGATGCCGTCAGGGCAGTTGAATTGGCCAACCATCTCCTTTTAAAGGGAGCATGATGATGGAAAGAGCTCTGCAATCAACGTCCAAACGTCGATTTCTTTCAGGTCTTTTCGGAGGAAGAAAGGGGGATCGGATCTCTGTGGCTAACCCCACCTCGATCGTCTCCGTCGAATTGATGGAAAAGACCGGCATCTTCTTCCCCGATGCCCATCTTGACCCCCATAAGATGGCGGAACTTGCTGCCGGAGGATATGAAATTCTGGGCTTCGATTCCATCATGCCCGAGTTCAGCGTCCAGCAGGAAGCAGCCGCATTGGGATGTGTGGTGGATTGGGGAGGGCCAAACATGATGCCCGATGCGAAAACCCATCCCGCAAAAGAGGTGAATGATATTCAGATTCCCGAAAACCTATTGGAAAAGCCGTCCATGCAAGTCGTTTTAAGGGCGCTGGAAATATTAAGGAGAAACTATGGAGATCACGTAGCGCTCATCGGAAAGGTCATGGGCCCTTGGACGCTTTCCTACCATCTGGCTGGGGTGCAAGATTTCCTTCTCTGGACATTAACTGATCCGGATAAAGTGAGGGGATGTCTCAATAGCCTTAAAGAAGTGACCATCTCTTACGCAAAAGCCCAGCTTCAATCAGGAGCGGATGTGGTGGTTGTTGCGGATCATGCCACAGGCGATTTAGTAAGCCCAAAGGCCTATCAAGAATTTTTATTGCCCATCCATCAAGAGATAAACCAGAGAATCGAAGGGCCTACGATCCTCCATCTCTGTGGAAACTGCTCCGATCGGCTTCGGCTTTTTGTTGAAGCCGGCTTTGATGCTTATCATTTCGAATGGCAGGTCGATGCCGACATGGCTGTCCGGACGGTGAATCATGAGATGTCTCTGATCGGAAATATCGCCAACAGGGATGTTCTCTTCGGAGGAACTCCGGAAGATGTTTATAAACAAGCCCGCTATAGTATTGAGGCAGGGGTCGATATCCTTGCCCCGGAATGCGCAGTTCCCCTTCAAACGCCGATTGCCAACCTGAAGGCAATGGTGGGGGCAGCGAAGGAAGGGTATGGTCAAAAGAGTTGAAGGCAGAATCTGTAGCGCCCGCAGCGCCAGCGCTTGCGCGACGTGCCCTCCTGCCTTCGCCGAAACGCTTCGTGCAGGCAGGCATTTATTGGGGGCGATAAAATTCCGTTCCGGTAGTTGCCAGAACACCACATCTTCTTTGTCGGAGTAGAAATTCTATGCTCATCATTGGGGAGTCGATTAACGGCACGATTCAAAAAGTGGGGCAGGCCATCCTGGATCGAAACGAGCCTTTCCTCAGGGAATTGGCAAAAGTCCAGTACGAATGCGGAGCCCATTTCCTGGACATTAATGCCGGTGTGGCGGGTGGGAATGAGGTTGAGGATCTCTGTTGGTTGGTGAAAATCGTTCAAAAAGAAGTCCCGATTCCGCTGATGATCGATAGCGCCAATCCTGAAGCCCTCAAGGCCGCCCTCTCGGTCTATTGCCATTCGGAGCCGCCCATCCTCAATTCCATATCCGGTGAAGAAGAAAAATGGAACAAACTCTTTCCCGTCATCTCAGAGACAAAATGTAAAATTGTCGTCCTGTTGATGGACGACCACGGGATTCCAAAAACGATTGAAGAGAGGTTGGGGATAGCCAAAAAGCTTTACCAGAATTTGGTGCAGGCCGATATCCCTCCTGATCATATCTTTTTTGATATTCTTGTCCTCTCTGTGGCGGTGGAACCCGATGCCGCCCTCGTTGCTCTGGAGACGATCAAAACGATCCGGTTAAATTTTCCTCAGTCCCACATCACCTGCGGGGTGAGCAATGTGAGCATGGGGCTTCCTGCAAGGAAATTGATCAACCGGACTTTCTTGACGATGGCCATTGCTGCCGGCCTCGACACCCTCCTCATCGATGTCCGGGACCAGGCCCTCATGTCATCGATCTATGCCGGAAAAGCCCTCACCAATCAGGACCCCTACTGCCTCGAATATCTTAAAGCCTATCGAGAAAAGAAGATTTTAATATAAATTTTTCTCACCCTTTTTCAAAAAGACCCATAATTCCCTTGACAAAGAAAAATAGCTTTATTAATATTATGCAAAATTGAATAACAATGTTCTATATATAGAACGATTTTCCCTCAGACTTGGGTTTGTTGAAAAGGCATCGGGTTTATGCAAAGAAAAGCCAAATGCCCTGATCTTCCGACCAGGACATTTGTAGAAGATAAAAAAGAATCCTGGACCCTTTGATTACCTTATCATTTTTTAATAGATTTCTTTGTCCATCTTCAGCAAACGGTCCTTACATCCCAGACCTTCAATTCGGGGGACGATAGACATATTATAAAGTTCAAATGAAAAGCCGGAAGAACCTAAATTTATAATGCAAACCCAAAGAAAGGAGGAATTACAAATGAAACAGAAGAAATTATGCATGGTCGTCCTGGTGGTGGTTCTCTGCGTGGGGTTCATGGTATCTGTCTTGCCCTTTGAAAAGGCCTATGCGCAGGAGGTGAGGCTAAGAGTGGCGACTTACTTCCCTCCTCCATCAATGCAAGCCAGAATTTTGGAAGAATTTTGTCGTGAATTGGAAAGTCGCACCGGTGGCCGGGTGAAAGTGGACTTCTTTGCGGGCGGCTCATTGGTGACGCCTGTGGCGACATTCGACTCCCTGGTGAGCGGAGCCGCTGATATCGGCTACTCCCATGTTTATTACACGCCGGGTCGTATGCCTGTGACCGAAGCGATTGGTTTGCCTCTGGCTTATCCCAGTTCCTGGGTGAGCAGTCAGGTCATGAACGATTTCTACCAGCAATTTAAGCCGAAAGAATTCGATCCCGTGAAAGTGCTCTGGATGAACACTTCCCCTCCAAGCGCCATCGCCACTTCTAAGAAAGCCGTCCGAAAGCTCGAAGACCTTAAAGGCTTAACCATTCGAGCGCCGGGAATGGCGGGCCTTGTTATCAGGGCGCTGGGAGGAACTCCGGCCCCCACGCCGATGCCCGAAGTTTATGATGCGATCTCAAAAGGCGTCATCGATGGAGAGGCTTCAAACTTTGAAACGCTCCGGACATTCCGGTTTGCCGAAGTGGTTAAATTTTCCACCTCTGTCTGGCAGATCACCAATCCTTTCCCCTTCTACTTGGCAATGAACAAAGAGAGCTATCGGAAGTTGCCCGCTGACATTAAACCCATCTTCGACAACCTGGTCGGGGAATTCAAAGAACAGTATATTCTGATGTGGAATGCCGTGGATTTCGCCGGAAAAGAATATGGCGCGGAGAAGAAGGTAGAGTTTATTGAACTGTCCGGTGATGAAGTGGCAAGATGGAAAGCGGCTGTTGAGCCGGTCATCGATGGCTATATCAAAACGATGACGGGTAAGGGGCACACCGAGGCAGAGGTGAGAGGCTGGATTAAATTCATTAGGGATCGGACCGATTTCTGGACGAAAAAGCAGATCGCATACCGGATCGCATCGCCGGCAGGGCCCCCGGAAATCAAACCCGAATCCCTTATGAAAAAATAGGCCACTGCCCACGCTAAGGGGGATCGATCCCTCAAACGTGTGTTTTAAATGGTTGCCCTTCGGTAAGGGACCATGTTGAGTTGAGCCGTTCGTCCTTCGACATGCTCAGGGCGAACGGCTCAGCAATTGGTATCAAATGTTCTTTAGTCCATTCGTAGTGAATCCCGCGAAGCGTGGGATCGGACCATGAACGGACTTTTCATGCAGTTTCTTGTTGTGGGAAGATTTTTCCTCCGAACCTACCAAATATGGAGAGGAGAAGATCGTGTTAGCTAAACTTGAGAAGTTTAATCGCCGCTTAAGCGGCTTTTTTGAGTGGATAGGGGTTGTGGCGCTGTTGGTGATGATGGTCATCACCTGCATTGATGTTGTGGGCGCAAAGGTTTTTCTCTGGCGTCTTTTCGGCGCCATCGATATCGTCCAGCTTGCCCAGATCGTGGCCATTGCGTTCGCGGCCAGCATGACGCTCATTGTAGGCCGCCATATCCAGGTGGAATTTTTTGTCGCCCGTCTGCCAAAGCGTATCCGGGCAGTTGTGAATAGCGTCATTTTTCTACTCGTTCTGGGACTCTTCGTTCTGATTATCTGGAGGCTTTGTGCGATTGGTTATTCCTTTCAAACCTCAGGCGAGTATAGTGCGACTGTCAGCATACCCTATTATCCTTTTGCATATGCGATCGCTCTCGCGAGTCTTCCCGTCTGTTTGGTGTTGCTACAGGAATTCTTTAAATCAATTCAAAGGGTGGTACAGAAATGAGCCCTATTACTGTAGGTATTTGGGGAATCGGTCTTCTCATCCTGCTCTTTCTGCTCAGGATGCCGGTTGCCTTTGCCATGGCACTGGTTGGATTTTGTGGTTTTGCCTATTTAGCTTCCCCAACCGCCGCAATTGGCATTCTTGGCCGCGATATCTTTGACTATTTTTCCTCTTACCCGTTAAGTGTCATCCCCATGTTTATCCTGATGGGAACCTTCGCTTTCGCTTCGGGAATTAGTCGAAGGCTTTACCAGACAACTTATGCCTGGGCAGGACAGTATCGGGGCGGCCTGACCATTGCCACGGTCTTTGCCTGTGCTGGATTTGGCGCTATCTGCGGGTCAAGCACAGCAACAGCAGCCACCATGGGCCAGATAGCCCTTCCGGAGATGAAGAAATATAAATACGACGACACCCTCGCCACCGGCGCCGTTGCGGCTGCCGGCACTCTTGGCATACTTATCCCGCCGAGCACCGTTTTTATTATCTACGGGATATTGACCGAGCAATCCATAGGCAAACTTTTCGTTGCCGGAGTATTGCCGGGGATAATCCTGACCCTCCTTTTTGCCACAACTGTGGCTATTCTATGTTGGCGTAACCCTTCCATCGGTCCTCCAGGCCCCCCGACCGGATGGAAAGAAAAGCTGAAATCAACGACGGGAATCATCGAAGCGCTCATTCTCTTTCTTTTGGCCATTGGAGGCTTATTTCTTGGCTGGTTCAGCCCCACTCAGGCCGGAGCCATCGGAGCCGGCGGCGCCTTGATCATTGGCCTGGCCCGAAGACAGTTGAGCTGGCGGTCATTCAGTGATGCCTGTAAAGAAGGGTTGCGAACTTCTTGTATGGTGATCTTCATTATCACCGGCGCGGTCATCTTTGGCCGTTTCATGGCGGTATCGAGGATACCCTTCCTGCTGGCTGAGTGGCTTGGAGGGCTTCCCATATCCCCGATGGCCATCATCAGCATCATCATCTTCATCTATTTTATAGGTGGCTTCTTTATGGATTCTATGGCTCTCATCGTGCTGACGGTCCCCATCTTCTACCCTTTAGTCATGAAGCTCGGCTTTGACCCGATCTGGTTTGGGGTCATCATTGTGCTCACAGGCGAGATGGGTGTGATCACGCCGCCGGTAGGGGTCAATGTATTTGTCATCAAAGGAATTGTCCCTGATGTGCCCCTTGAAACAATCTTTCGGGGGATATTCCCCTTCCTTGCGGCATTGATTGTGATGACCATTATCCTGATGGTCTTCCCGCAGATTGCCACCTTTTTACCCAAGTTCATCACCTATTAGGAAAGGATGGGTTAACGTTACCCCTCTCGTCTGCAAAGATAAAATTTAAACAGACAATCATTGATTTGCGAAGATGAGGGGGCGAGGTGAAAAGGACTGGGAAGGTTAACCTGAAATCTTTCGGCGGAAACTCTTCACCTTAAGTGAGGGATTAATAGTAGGGCAGATCAAAGGAGAACTTCTATGAACTCAAGGGAAAGGGTTCTCACAACGATACAACACAAGGAACCGGATAGGGTTCCTCTCTTTTTCAATTCCATCGAGGCCAAGTTTGTTCGCACCATTGCCCAGGGGGACATGATAAAGGCTTGGAATCAGCTCGGTGTGGATGTGTTCGTCATCGCCCGCCGGTCATGGTGCGGAGATACGCCCACAGGCCTGGGATATTCCCCCCATCCACCTCCCCCAGAGGAATCCTTCGGCGGTGCTATTTACGCCGGGTGGAATGGAATCGATGAGTTCGGCAGAAGATGGGAACATGGCAGATATGTCGGAGGAGCGGTCGCCAACCGGGATGACCTCCAAAAATATTCACCCGAGCTGAAATTAAATGAACGATACAGCGCTCCATTGATGGAGGATTGGAAGAAGAACTATTTCGATCATGCTTTTGCACTCTTCTCACATAGCGGCCCCCTTGGTTTAACCATCGAGGCGTTTGGGCTCATTGAGTTCTGTTATGCTCTATTTGATAAAAAATCTTTGATCCAGGAAAGCGTAGAACTAAAAACGGAATGGTTTATTGAGACCTCGAAGTATGCAGTTGAATTGGGAGTTGACATCGTCATCATGGGTGATGATATGGGTTTCAAGGGGCATGGTTATGTGTCACCCTCCGACTTTAAAGAACTGGCTTTCCCTTATTACCGCCGCATTGTCGACTCGATCCCGGTTCCTGTATTCTGGCATTCGGAAGGCTATATCCAGGACTATATCCCCATGGCCATCGAAGCAGGGATTAAGGGAATTCACGGCATTGAACCAGCCGCTGGAATGGATATGCGGGAGATCAAAAGAGAGTTTGGAAAAGATCTGGTCCTTTTAGGTAATATGGACGGAAATCAGATTTTATGCCAATCCGATTTGTCACTCGTCAGGAAGGAAGTGGATCGATGCCTGAAAGAGGGGATGGAGGGTGGCGGGTATATGCTTTCGATTGCAGGATCAGCCCATGAGGGTATCCATCAGGAAGCCCTGATCGAGATGTGCCGGTATCTCCAGGAGGCCGGAGCCTATTCAAAATAAATTATACATGATGAATGGTTACGAGTGGTTCTCTACTCATGTCATTCGTTGTTATTCGTGCTATTTATTTTTTCACGGAGGTACAAATGGTTGACAAGGAAATATTTTACACAGCCCTTTCGCAGGGGAAGATGGACGAGGTGAAGAGACTGACCCGGGAATTTCTGGATAGAGGAGATGCGGCAGAAGCGATTCTGAAACAAGGTCTTCTTCCGGCAATGGACAAGATCGGAGTCAGATTTAAAAGCGGTGAAGTTTACATCCCCGAGGTGCTGATCGCAGCGCGAGCGATGCATGCCGGAATGGATATCCTGAAACCCATCCTCTCCAAATCTACAGGAAGTATGGCGGGAAAGGTCCTTATCGGAACAGTGAAAGGCGACCTTCACGATATCGGAAAGAACCTGGTGATTATGATGCTCGAGGGTGGAGGGTTTGAAGTCGTTGATCTAGGAATTGATCTTCACCAGGACAAATTTGTAGAGGCCATTCGCAATCATCAACCTCAGGTGGTGGGAATGTCGGCTCTTTTAACGACTACCATTTTAGAGATGAAAAACACCATTGAAGCGATTCAAAAGGCAGGCCTCCGTGAGAAGGTCAAGATCATCGTCGGAGGAGCGCCGGTGACGGAAAAATTTGCCAGAGATATCGGCGCAGACGGATATGGACCGGATGCCGCCTCTGCCGTGGATGTCGTAAGATCATTAATCTCTTAATCGCCCCAATTAGGACAGGTATGATTCTTATTGGCGAATCAATTAACGGGACAATTCCCGGAGTGGGCGAAGCCATTCTGAATCGGGATGAGCCTTTTTTGAGGAAACTGGCAAAAATCCAGTATGAATGCGGAGCCCATTTCCTGGACATTAATGCAGGTGTCGCTTCCGGCAATGAAGTGGAGGATTTACCCTGGTTGGTTGAAATTGTCCAGAAAGAGGTTTCTATCCCCCTGATGATCGACAGTGCCAACCCAGAAGCCCTCAAGGCCGCCCTCTCGGTCTATTGCCATTCGGAGCCGCCTATCCTCAATTCCATCTCCGGTGAAAAAGAAAAATGGGATCAACTCTTCCCCCTCGTCACTGAGAAGAAATGTAAAACCGTCGTCCTCCTGATGGACGACCAGGGGATTCCAAAAACGATTGAAGAGAGGTTGGGGATAGCCAAAAAGCTTTACCAGAATCTGGTGCAAGCCAATATCCCTCCTGATTATATCTTTTTTGATATTCTCGTCCTCTCTGTAGCCGTGGAACCCGATGCCGCCCTCGTGGCTCTGGAGACGATCAAAACGATCCGGTCAAATTTTCCTCAATCCCACATCACCTGCGGAGTGAGTAATGTCAGCATGGGGCTTCCTGCAAGGAAATTGATCAACCGGACTTTCTTGACGATGGCCATTGCTGCCGGCCTTGACACCCTCCTCATCGATGTCAGGGACCAGGCCCTCATGTCATCAACCTATGCCAGCAAAGCCCTTGCTAATCAAGACCCTTACTGCCTCGAATATCTTAAAGCCTACCGAGAAAAGAAGATTTTACTTTGACTTTTTCCCTCGATTCTCCTATATCCTTCTAAAAGGTTTTTTAATATCAGGGGTATCCTTAAAGAAGAGATCATCAATCAATGAATCCTCTTTCCTACCTTATCATCGGATGTGGCCATTTTGGACGCCGTGGTGTGGAGACACTTGTAAAAAAATACCCTCGTTCAAAGATCGTCGTCGTAGATAAACATAAGAAGGAATTCAAAAAAATCTCTCGACTTTCAGTAGAAACCAAGGTTGGTGATGGAGTAACTTATCTCACACAATTCCTATCAATAAGCGGAAAAGTTGACTACATCATCCCGGCTGTCCCATTCCATCTCGCCTTCGAATATATTCTCTCTCAATTGAAGCCGTTGGGTGGGAAAAGGGGTAAGGTCCCTGATCTCACAGGATTACCTAACCCCATGAGAGGGAAAACCGGTGACCTCTATACCAGCATTGCCGATTTCCTCTGCCCGGAGGATTGCCAAGAACCTGCTCGATATTGCACTTTTACAAGAGAGAAACGGGGGAAACCTCTTTATAAGCTTCTCGAAGATTTACGTGGTCCTTTTGAATCGAAAGTCATCCGAAGCAAGCAACTGGGATTAGGAGTCGGAGGATATTTATCTGAAGATTTGTTGAAAATAGTGAGGGAAATAAAAAAGGCGGGCGCCACCGACCGCCTTATTCTCATCAGCACGGCCTGCCGCTGCCACAGTGTCACTTCTGCGTTATCCTTGAGAATCAATCCTTAACAAAGCGAAAGCAATCGTCTCTGAAACAGCATTGGAATTGGTCACAATATTCGTTTGCTGTTCCGAAACAGTCGAAATTGCCTTCTACCCTCTGGACCCTCCGGATTAACTCTTCTTTGGTCAATCCGAAAGTATTTTTGATGCCGAGGGCTTTTGCCTTTGCCCTGATCTCCTGCATTTTCATATGAAACTCCTTAGTTGTAACACTTTGGCTGTTTGAAAATCTTTGTAAAATCCCTCCCGACCTCCCTTTGCCAAAGGGAGGAGATAGAGATTTCCCCCTTTGGCAAAGGGGGATGAAGGGGGATTTTGTGATGATTCTTTTGATCAATTGACTCATGAAACTCTTTTTTTCATAAGGCTAAATTGCTACAAACTCCTTAGTTTATTGTTTTGCTAATCTCTTCATTTGTCAAGTAAATTTTGACTCTTTCGCTGATTAGCGTTATATCAGAGGAGACAAGATGACTCCCCTCATTATTCCAAGGCCGGAACACCCGATTTCAAGATCCATGATTGACGAAGAAGCCCTGAAGGTTCTCTACCGCCTCCACCAGCACGGTTTTTTATCCTGCCTTGTTGGCGGAAGCGTCCGGGATCTTCTCCTCGGAAAGGTCCCGAAGGATTTTGATATCGCCACGAATGCTCACCCCCATGAGATCCATGCTCTTTTTAAAAACAGCCGGATCATAGGCCGACGGTTCAGGCTGGTCCATGTCTTCTTTAAAGGGGGAAAGGTGGTTGAGGT
>JAGXTA010000154.1 GCA_018333535.1 Deltaproteobacteria bacterium
CCCTATCTCCCCATCCCCTCATCTCCCCATCTCTTCGTCTTAATAGAATACGCCAACTTTTTTAGGGATGATACTCATCAAAAAGAAACTTATAAATTTATGGACGTCCCTCCTTTTCTAAGTCAAGCCCCAAAGCCTTCCCTGGATCAAAAAAAATGAACTCCCCTATCGCCATTCAGAACCACGATATTTCCCATGAAGTTGGTATAGACCATTACCCAAGGATTGAAAATATTTCTTGTAGGTAAAACTGTGATCTTGGCTGGATGCGTTTGCCAGACTGACAATTAGATAACTCTCAGGAATATCCCAAGCACATTTTTGGGTAAAATGACGTATGTCCGCCACCGAAAATGGCTCGATTATAATTCCTTGATTGACAGCCCCTACTATTTCACGGTTAAGACCTCTGCCGTATTTTGCCATTCTACCACCTCCTTGGTGAATATCCTTTTATCAATAAGTAATCTTGTAATGGCTGCCTCTCGAACTATTTGGGCTTGTGGAGTTACACTCTGTTCAATAACTCCAATTTTCGTGGGCCAGGGGGGCATGATTTAGCATGTCACGCCAAACTCGCCATGTTGGTAAATGCTTTTCCATAAATGTCGTAAAGCGTTCGTTGTGGTGTCGTTCCAACAGATGAATCAATTCATGAACAACAATATACTCAAGGCACTGCACCGGCTTTTTTGCAAGTTCGAGATTCAGCCAAATGCGACGAGCCTCAACGGTGCAAGCGCCCCACTTGGTTTTCATTTTCTTTACGCCCCAACCCGCAACCTGAACCCCCAAGGTGGTTTGCCATTTTTCCAGCAAGGGCGGAATCAATGCTTTTAATTGTTGCCGATACCAGCGCTGCAAAAGCCTTTCGCGTTGGTTAACGGTGGTCTGTTGGCGCACATGGAGTTCAATGATAGACTTATTCCGCATAGCAACTCTGGCCCCCCCATCGTGGTTGACGACACGGAGGCGATACCTCTGGCCCAGGAAATAATGACTCTCACCGGTGACCATTTCCCGCTCAGATTGCCGGGGTTGTCCCTCGAATTTTGCCCGCTGACGCTTGATCCACCCAAGCCTGCTGATCACCGCAAGTCGCACCGCTTCATCGTTGACGGTCGAGGGTGCTGCCACCCGGACCCGCCCATTCGGGGGGTAGACCCCGAGGTGCAGGTTCTTGATGTCCTTACGGACTACCTGAACCGCCAAACCACTCACCCGGATCTCGACTTTTTTAGTATTCATCCTGGTTCCTTACCAACATGAGGATTCTCTCGGTGCGCTCTTCGAGTGGCTCCGCCAATTTCGTGACATAAGCAGTCGACGGGTCTCGCACGACGCCGACTTTGTCGGGGTAAAGGCTGTCTTGCGCCAGTGCCCCAGTTGACTCCAGCGCGGCCCGGATCGCAATTTTCACTTTCTTGACCTTCAAGGGATTGTTCCGCCAATCGTCCTGGCGGCTACTACGCACGGCATCATGAACGACCAGCGCCAGCGGTTCATCATTTCCCAGGTTGTCATAGAGCGCACGTTTGCCCGGCGTGTTTATGGCCGATGGATAATTCCCTCCCACCTCCGGGTTCTTCACCTTCCTCGTCAGTTCGACAATCTTTGCCAGATACGCCTGATAATCCAACGCCTCTTGCCGGCGCTGATTAACCAAAGCGTCAAGCAGTTCCGACATCTTTTCGTAATACTTCGGATTGATCGGCTGCTCGTCGATGATTAACTTGCGGACGTTGTTCTCAATGGCCTCGGCAACAGCTTCCCTGTTCTTCCTGATGCCCTCCGGCAGCGTTTCCACTGCATCAGCGCCGCGCTCAACGATGAGTTGGACCAGTGACATATCGTCAAACGCAGATACCTTTTCGCTTTCTCCGGCATGGATGTAGGTGTCGATCAGGTGCCGCATCGCGGGTTCATACATCTTGAGGTCAATGTAGTCACCGCTTGCCAGCTTGACCTCGGTGCGGACCTTCTCGTAATGGTCAACCTCGGACTTCAAGGTTTCAATCTCAACCGGGGAATAACCAGCCTCCTCCAATTCATTGGCGAGGTTGGCGAACGCCCGCACGAATGCAGCGACATGTTTGTAAAGAGCGAGACGGTTTGGTTCGTTGGTCTTGAGCTGCTCGGCATTACCAGAATCCTTCGCACAGAAATAACGCAAGTAAGCCGCCGAGTCCTTGGGAACCTCAACGTGCTCGCAGAGTGCCTTTACAACCTCGCGGGTTTCCTCCAGTCGCTCGCGGGCTTTTCCGAGACGATCCTCAAGCAATCCGGCCACGTCTTCCTTGTCATAGCCGTCGAGCGCACCAGAGGTGTAGTCATGGACTGCCCCTTCAAGACTCTTGAAGAGGTCCTTGTAATCAATAATGTAGCCGTATTCCTTGTCATCTCCGTCAAGCCGGTTCACCCTGCAAATAGCCTGAAACAGGCCATGGTCGCGCATTTCTTTATCGATATAGAGGTAAGTAGCGGGTGGCGCGTCAAAACCGGTGAGCAGTTTGTCCACCACAATCAGCAGCTTCAATTGCCCCGGCTCTTTAATGAATTTTTTCTTCGCTTGCTCCTCAAACTTCTCGACCTTTTTGACAGCCTCTTCCGGCGCTTCATTGAACCAGTCGGCAAGCATTTGTTGGTAGATGGCATACTTGTGTAGGTTTTCGGTTTCTCCTTCGCCGGCATCCTCACCCTTCAAATCTGTTGTAGTCGGTTTGTAGGAGGTAACGATCGCACATTTACCCTTTAAGTCGGTCCTGTTGAACAGCTCGTAGAACTTGCACGCCTGATAGACACTGCCCGAGATGAGCATGGCGTTACCGCGCCCGCTCTTCAACCGGTCACGGGTCTCCATATCCATCATGATGTCGGCGACAATCTGCTCCAGCCGTGACTGGCTGGAGAGCACCTTCTGCATTGTGCCCCAGCGCTGTTTGAGTTGCGCCTTGGCCAGATCGGTCAGACCGCGGGTCTTAGCCTCGAACCACTGGTCGATCCTCGCCTGGGACGTGATGCGCTGGTCAATGTCGCGCGCCTCATAGCGGAGGTCAACCACCACGCCGTCCTTCACAGCTTCGTCAAACTTGTAGGTATGGATGTATCGGCCAAAGACCTCAATGCTCTTCTGTTTGTCGGCCTTCAGAAGCGGCGTTCCGGTAAAGCCGATGAAAACAGCGCTCGGCAGAATCGCCTTCATCGCTTTGTGCAACTCGCCGGATTGGGTGCGGTGGCACTCGTCAACGAAAACAAAGAGGTTTCCCTTGGCAACGAAATCGGGCGGAAGTGCTTTCTTCAGTTCTTGGATATAGCCTGGGATGTCACCGACCTCCTCGCCTTCCTCCTTCCCACCGAACTTGTGGATCAGCGAGCACACCAGCCATGGCTTTGTGGCATTGAGCGTCGCGATCAGGTCCGCACCGCTTTTTGTGCGATAAATGTGTTCCTTGACACCATTGAAAACCTTCTCGATCTGCTCATCGAGTTCGGTGCGATCGGTGATAATCAGGACGCGGCCATCCGTGACGTGCTCCCGAATCCACTTGGCAAGCCACACCATGATGAGGCTCTTGCCTGAACCCTGCGTGTTCCAGATGATACCGCCCTCACGGCGCTTCACAACCTCCTGTGACGCATGGGTGGCGAAATACTGGTTGTGACGGCAGAGTTTTTTTGTCCCGGCATCGAAGAGGACAAAGTCGTGGACCAGTTCAAGAAAGCGAGACTTGGCGCAAAGTTGGATCAATGCCCGGTCAAGTGGGTTCTCGACGGTGCTTTCTTCTTTCCATTTGAGGTAATACTTCTCCGGCGTATCGATAGTGCCATAGCGGAGGCCCTCAGTATCGTTGCCGGCCATCACCCACTGCATCGTGGAGAAGAAGGGCTGGATGAAAACCTTCTTCTGGCTGTCAAGGTTCTGCCGGATTCCCTCGGCCACCGAGACGGTGGAGCGCTTCAATTCGAGCACGCCAAGCGCGATCCCGTTCACATACAGCACCACGTCAGGCCGCTTGCCGTGGGCCTTGGTATCGGCTCCCGCCAGCGTCACTTCCTCGGCGATGGCGAAATCATTTTTTTCCGGATTCTCCCAATCTATAAGCCAGACTGTCTGGAAATTCTCGCCCACCTCCGCCTTCACCTTGACACCGTAGCGCAGCAATTCATAGACGGCAAGGTTGCGATCGTAGAGGCTTTTGCTGGTATCGCCCGCCGCCTTGTCCAGATCGTGGAGTGCCCGGGTAATGAGCGCTTCGTCGTAACGCTGCTTCTCGCTGAGAAACTTTTGCAGCAGCGTCTCTTCGATGTTGCGGTTGCCTTCGCGTTCGGTCCAATCGCCGAGGTAGTCATACTTGAGCGTGTCAAGAAACAGTTTCACGACACGCTGCTGGGTTTTCTTTTCGATTTGGCCGACCGTGCTCATGTTTGTCATCCGTCGGATCAGGCGAATCAGACTGATCCGTCAAGTTTCTTCGTCCCCTTGCACTCGGGATAACCCGAGCATCCCCAAAACTGCGAGCCAGCCTGCGGCCCTTTGCGGGCCGTCCGCAGAGCCATGGGTTTGCCGCAAACAGGACAGGCGGGGAGCATTTTATCCGTCAGATCGGTCGGACCCGACGGATCGGTCCGATCTTTCCTCTGGCGCTCGGCAATGCGTGCCGCCGCCAGACGTTCGCTATAGCCGCCTTCCTGAATGAACTGCCGCTCCAGTCCCGCAACCTGCCGGTCGAGCAGGTAGTTGGTCTGGTGGATTAGGCAGATAATGGCGTTGGCAACCACTGCCGGATCGGTGTGGGTCAGCCAGGATGAATAAGGGTTTTTATCGGGTTGATCAGTCTGATCCGACCGATCCGACTGATGATTTTTCCCCACCGATCGCACGGTTTGGGCCCGGGAATCGTCTTTGGCCCATTGCGTTAGGCCGTGTTGCCGCAGGAAATCCTCGAAGTCCAGCAGTAGCTCGTCAAGACTGGCGCGGGCCACATTGACAAGACGCAATTCAGTCTGGCTGGAGGCAGCCGAGGCCCTGCTGCCCTCGGCAATGTTCTGCCGCCCGCTACGCGCCGCCTGGACCATCTGGTCTACCGTGCGTGAGCGCGGATCCATGAAGCGATCGCAAAACGACACCGTGGCGTCGTAGATGATGGTGGCCGCCTGGAAAGACCGCAACTTGCGGTAACCGCCGCTTGGGCGGAGGGTCTTCAGGCGGGCAATCTTTCCCATCGGGTTGTTCATATCAGCCGAACCCTCCCTGTCAGCAGTTCCTGCATCATGCCTTGCTTGAGGGCGCGGGTTTTGGCCAGCCGCTGCTCCAGCGCCGCAATCTCTGCGTCCATGTCCGACAGCACTTCGGCGATGGCGGTCTGTTCTTCAAGCGGCGGAGCAACAAAAAGCCGCTCTTTGAGGAACTTGAAATGCCGGTTGTAACCGGTGGTTGTTATTCCACGGTGCTGAAGATGAAAAGCGTGAAAACGAGCGTTGTGACCGGCCTTGGCGGCGAGGATCTGTGTGCCGTCAGCACCAACTACAAAGTCGAAATCGACGAACTTCAAAATGCAGGTATGATCCCCGAATACGATCACACCACCTTCGGGGCAGCGAAAGCATTTGTCCTCTCTATCCGAGAATCCTACGACAGGGTCTTTCCCTTGATCCACTATGGGGAAAATCCCTGTTGTCTGATACTCTGCCGTTTGTATTTGATACTCCTTTGAGTTCACCTTGCGCAAGACACTCTCGAACGAAGCGTTCTCCCACTCACCGCTAAACCCAGGCAGGCGGGTTTGGCCGGTGAGGAGTTGCTGCATGGCGGCATTTTTGAGGCCGTGTTTCTTGGCGATGAGCTTCTCCAGCGCCCCCAGCAGCGCATCCACATCCCCCAACGCCCCCGCGATGGCCCGTTGTTCGGGGAGAGGGGGAACTGGCAACCTGTAGGTCGAGATTTGCGGTGCGGTCAGTTGAGGCACGCCAGTACTTTCAATGGCGAACTTAACACGGTGGTTTATTACTTCAGAAAAATAGCTTCCAACTATCTCATGCTTTGGCTGAAGAACGAGAACACGGCCAACCGCTGTGTAGGCGTGGTCTCTAAAGTTCGCCGCGCCAAGCGTGCCGCGTGCTGTAATCGTGATCGACCCCGCATTGTGGTCCGCATACGAGCAGTAGCCATAGAGTCCTCGGTCCGTGAGGGCATTTGAATAGATGGGATAGCAGTGGATTTCGTCGCGGTATGAGGTTGATCGCTTCGGGTCAACATCGCCGCCCGCCGTCACATCAAAAAGTTCACCAAAAGCCAGAACCTCCCATTCCTCCGGGATCACACCCACCTCCGTCTGTTTGTAGCCCGGCTTCAATTCCATACCGCCCCCATCTTCTTGAGATGTCCATCCACGCGGGCAGCGAGGGTTTCGACTTCCGTGGTGTTCTCCGGCAGCGGCGCGGCGTAGCGTTCGGCCAGTTGCCTGATGCGTCCGGTGAGTGCTTGCGAAACGCGGTCCAGTTCGGACTGCACGGTAGCGGCCAAGGTGCCCAGCCATTTGTCGTCCACGACCAGTGTCTTGATTTCGTCGTCAGTCAGCTTACCATACTTCGCTGCGACCTTGACCTCCAGTTCCTTCTGCGCCGCTTTCACCCGGCTGTCGGCTTCGGCTTCCTTTTCGAGAAGGGCGAGGTACTTCTCCAGCACCTTCTGCTCGTCCGCAAATTCTGCGTCGCCCTTTATTTCCTTGAGCCGGGCCGTGACGGACGCCTTGGTGAGTTTGTCCTTCTCATTTTTCGCTTCGGCCAGCAGTCCTTCCTCGTTACCGTGTTCCTCGGCCATTTCCTCCAGGCTTTGCATGATGGCGGCGGCCTCGGCCTCCAATTTCTCGATAGCGGCCTGTTCCTTGGCGAAGTAGCGGGCGATGAGCACCGTGGCGGGAATCAAGTCGGCCTTGAACTTCTGTTTCCCCACAGTGAAGTCCGGCTTTTCCTTCGTTTTCTTGTCCTTGTCCTCAATGATGAGGCGGGCCTTGGCGGCTTCGCGCCATCCATCGCTTATGAGCATGTAGACATCGTCCTGCATGGTCTCGGTCCAGTAGTCCATAAGGTGCTGGTAAACGTCGTAGGCATCGAGCAGGCGGGCTTTTCGGAAGGTTTCAAGCAACTCCTCGGAGAGCGTTTCAATAAGCGCCTTGGGTTTGTCACCGGTGGCGATGCCTTTTAGGTGTGGGGTGTGGGTTTGTTTCCATTTCGCAAAAAGCGCGGTGATGGAAGTGTTGAATACGGTGAACTCGGGATGGCCGAAAATAGCAGTCTTGAGATCGTTCACGGGTAGCTTCAGACGGTTGTAACCGGGACGTCCTGCCGACTCAAACAGAAGTTGGCGCACAGAAGGGAACACCTCCCAGTAATCTGAGAGCGCGTCGAGGTCGCGGTCAGGGATGCCGCCGCGCAGGTGGCCGTCAATATCCTGCAAGTCCTCTGGCTCGGTGCTGTCGATGTAACGCGGGAGGTTAAGGTTGAAGTCGTTCTTCGGGTCGCTGATCTCGGCCAGCGACACCATGCGCGAGTAGAGTAGGATTTCGAGCTGGCGTGTGAAGGTATCCACGATCTTGTGGATGTCCTGGGCGCGGAGGCGGTTCTTGTTGCCGTCTTTTATGAATTCCCTAGAGGCGTCGATCATGAAGATGCCCTTGCGGGCGTGGGCGTTTTCCTTGTCGAGAACCAGGATGCAGGCTGGGATGCCCGTGCCGTAAAAGAGATTGGCCGGGAGTCCGATGATGCCCTTAATATAACCGCTCTTGACGATCTCACGGCGGATCGTGGCCTCGGCTCCGCCGCGGAATAGAACACCATGTGGATGGATGACCGCGCCCTTGCCTGTGCTCTTGAGACACGCGAGGATATGTAGGAGGAAGGCATAGTCGCCGTTTTTCTTCGGCGGAATCCCGAATGCAAAGCGGCCATATAGGTCATTGGCCGGATCGAAGCCATTGCTCCAGGCTTTGGTAGAGAATGGAAAATTTGCGACAACAAAGTCGAAGGTCTTGAGGCGGCCGTCGCTGCCCGTGAAGTGTGGGCTGGAAAGGGTGTTGTCCTTCCAGATTTCGGCAGTGGGGCAGTCATGGAGGATCATGTTCATCCTGGCCAACGCAGCGGTAGCGTTGTCCATCTCCTGCCCATAAAGCGCGAGGTCCAGGCCGGTGTAGCCTTTCGCTTCATCGTGCGCCTTCAAAAGCAACGATCCGGAGCCACAGGTTGGATCATGGATGGCTTGGCTGGCACTCTTGACGCTGCCGACGCTAACGACCTTGGCCATGACACGCGAAACCTCCGCCGGGGTATAAAACTGGCCCTTGCTCTTGCCCGACTCGGTGGCAAAGTGCCGCATGAGGTATTCGTAGGCGTCGCCGAGCAGATCATCGCCCTCGGCACGGTTGCTGCGAAAGTCGAGGGAAGGGTTGTCGAAAATGGCGACGAGGTTAGACAGTCGATCCACCATGTCTTTACCCTTGCCGAGCTTGTCCGGGTCGTCGAAGTCCGCAACGTCGATCACGCCCTTGAGATCATTCGCCTCGGCCAGCTTCGAGATGATCTTGTTCATTCTCTCGCCAATTTCCTTATTCCCTTGAGCGCAACCATGTCGGCGAAACTGCCACCCTTGGGCACGTCGAGCAGGTAGTTCTTCTGGCTGGCGGCTTTATCGGAGACGTATTTCACGAACAGCAGGACGAGGACGTAATCCTTGTATTGCGAGGCGTCCATGCTGCCGCGCAGTTCGTCGCAACTGGCCCAGAGGGAGCTGTAAAGTTCAGATTTTTTGATAGGCATTCAATAGACCTCTTCCGTTGATTGTTAGTGAAAACCAATGGGGATTATAGGCTAAAACCTACACCTTTTTTATAGACGCTGTCAATTTTTTTGATAATTCTAAATTTTCTATTCTCCGAATAGGGATAAAAATTGACAAGGCATGGCAATTATTTGCCGAGCTTTGGCGGAGATCATACACATCGTGCTCAAATTTAGTAATGATCTTAAAGTATTAGAAATTGTGAAAGAAAGGTATGGAAATTGCTTTCATAATTTGTGAGAGAGTAATGCGTCACTGAAGCGGGGGGGCGCTTTGGTTCAGCCAAGAATAAGGTATAGCGCTATCGTTTCTGATTCTAAGGAAGCAGATCAGAAGAATCTC
>JAGXTA010000155.1 GCA_018333535.1 Deltaproteobacteria bacterium
CCATATATTATTTTACAATAAAACGGGACAAAGAGAGGATCCATTAGTTAAATATGCCTAATACTTCACCCTCGTATTTGACAACACTGGGTTTAAGTGTAAAATTATTTGCCATTTTAAAATCTCTGCTTTCGCAGGAATGACTTATATTGTTGTGATTAATAACGCTATATATCCTTATGGAGGTTTCACATGGGAAAGTTGATGATTAAAAATATTGGGACTCTGGTTTCAGGAGATATTTCCAATCCTCTTTTGACAGGAGATGCACTCATCATCGAAGGAGGTTTGATCCAGGTTATCGGCAAGGAGAAGAACATTAATACCCAAGGAGTTGATCAGGTGATGGATGTCGGAGGGATGACGATCACCCCTGGATTGATCGATTCCCACTGCCATCCTGTCCTTGGAGATTTCACACCACGGCAGAAGATGCTTGACTTCATCGAATCATCTCTCCATGGAGGCGTGACCACCGCCATCTCGGCAGGAGAGGTTCATCTTCCCGGTAGACCGAAGGATGTGGCCGGAACCAAGGCCCTTGCCATTCTCGCTGCCAAATCATTTGCCAGCGCCAGGCCCTCGGGTGTGAAGGTGCTCGGAGGGAGCATCATCCTTGAGCCGGGCCTTCAGGAGAAGGATTTCGAAGAGCTGGCAAGGGAAGGCGTGAAAGTGGTGGCTGAGATCGGTCTGGGAGGAGTGAAAAGTCCGAAGGAGGCGGGTCCCATGGTCAATTGGGCAAAGAAATGCGGGATGGTGGTGATGATGCATACAGGGGGGACTTCCATTCCCGGAAGCGCTACCGTTTCCGCTGATGATGTGATCACAACCGATCCGGATATCGTCTCGCATATCAACGGCGGGCCCACTGCGGTCTCGTTTGCAGAAGCTGAAAAATTGATTCGGGATACCTGCCTCATCCTGGAAATCGTCCACTGCGGAAATTCAAAGATGATTGTGGATGTGATGAAGATCGTAAAAGAGATGAAGGCATATCCCCGGATCATCATCGGCAATGATGCCCCTTCCGGAACGGGTGTGATCCCCCTGGGGATTCTGAGGGTCATCAACTTTCTGGCTTCCCTCTGCGGCGTGAAGGCAGAAGAAGCTATTGCCATGGCAACAGGCAATACGGCAAAGATTTATAGATTTAACAGGGGTGTGATTGAGGTTGGCAGGGAGGCCGATCTGGTCATTATGGATACACCCTTGGGATCAGTTGGCAAAGATGCCCTCTCTGCAATTGAAATAGGTGATATCCCAGGGATTGCGGCTGTTTTGATCGATGGGCAGATGAAGATCGGGGTGAGCCGCAATACACCGCCCCCGAATGGGAAGATCGTGATCAGTAAACAGTGATCAGTCATTGGTAGGCAGAAAGCAGGAGGCAGAAGGCAGTAAATACGCTCATTTCACGGACACGATTTTTGGGGAAATGAATTATGATTGTTAATTGGGAAACCTGTATTGGGTGCGGATTGTGCGTGGAGGTCTGTCCCCTTCAGGCCATCTCCATGACGCCTGAGGAGAAGGCATGCATTTCCGATATCTGTGTTGATTGCAAAGCCTGCACAAGGGCTTGTTTAACAGAGGCCATTGCGTCTGACGAAAAACCCAAAGAGGGAGGGGTAAAATGTCCCTCCTGCCCGATCTTCTGCACGATCAGACCCGGTAATACAGGGGCCTGCCAGCGATTCGTCAATTTGGATGGAGAACTTGTCCGTAACATCCCACTCCAACGTTATGAGGATGTCAGGGAGATCGTGGGTTCGGATCATGAGACAGCGATTCGAAGGCCATTGATCACTGGCATCGGAGCCGGGACCACTTACCCTGATTCGAAACCAGCGCCTTATATCGTCCAATCTAAAATGGACGGAATTGATGTCGTTACGGTCGTGACCGAAGCCCCGATGAGTTACAGCGGCATCAAGGTGAAGGTCGATACCGATAAGAATATTGGTAAAGAAGGCGCTCCTGTTCTCATCGGTAAGAAGAGGGTTGGCCATCTCTGCACGGAGGAGTATGGCTCTAAGATTCTCTCATTAGGAGGGGTCAATCTTCTCACCGGCGAAGAGGGCCTTGCTGTGGCCAGACTGATTGTCGATCTTGCCAACCGGCGAGAGGTCCGTCTCAAAGTAGAGAATGGGGCAGAGATGATTCTTCGGGTGGGCAGTGCTCCCATCATCAATGGCGAAACAGGCACAAGAATGAGAGTGGGTTGCGGCAGTGCCTCCATGGGGCTCTTCGGAAGATATTTCCTGGATGCGGCAGATGAGGTGGTTGTCCTGGACTCCCATCTCATCGGGCAGTTCACAGAGCATGCGGCAGGAAAGGAGTTGGGAGCTAAATATAGCGGCATTAAGTTGAAGGCAAGACAGTCCACTCCCGGTCGCTACTTCGGTGAACATGGCAAGGGATGGGGAGGGACGCCCTTTGAGAGCCCGATTGAGATCATAGAGGGTTTCGATTCAAGGATTGCAATACCGGGGATGACCGTCCTCATCACGGAGACAACAGCAGAACGGGCCGCTCTGTTTCGTCTGGATGAGAATGGCAAATTTATTCAGATGAATTTAACCCCAAAAGCGAAGAAGGCAATCGATATGATCACATCTAATTGCCAGCCATCAACGGTTTCCGCCATCTATGTGGGCGGCGCAGGAGGAAGCGCCAGGGCGGGGGTCACAAAGATTCCCGTGAAACTGAATCAGGCCATTCATCAGAACCGGGCAAGGCTGACCGTGGGAGGTGCGCCGACCTATATTCTGCCAGGTGGAGGGATAACATTTTTGGTCGATGTTGAAAAGGTGATGGTAAGAGCCTTCACCTACGTGCCGACCCCAGCCACAGTTGTCCCTCTCGAATATACGATGAGACTGGAAGAATATCTGGAGATAGGAGGACATCAGGAAAAGATTCGGAAATTGGAAGAGGTGTTGCAAGAGATAAAGAGATCAATAACCAATAACCAAGCATCAATAACCAAATAATAACCAATTTCCAAATTCCAATAACCAAATATTGTCTGGATATTGGGTATTGGTGATTATTTGGAGCTTGGAATTTAGGTGATTACGATGCAAGCAGCACAACGGGTACAAAACACTAACTATATTCAGGTCCTTCCCAACGGAACCAATCTCGTTGACTATGGTCCGATGAGAATGTCCATCAACGTCTCCGAAAATGGGAAGCCGCTCCCCAAATTAGCGGAAGAGGGAGCTCTCCTCGTCATGAGTCTTCTCGAAGATCTATCGAAATGTCTCTCAATCATAAATAGAAAAAATGTGACTCTGGGGATGAAGGATATTTATCCTGAGATTGTTCGGAGAATGATTGAGGCGACTCAGAAAATCGAGGAGCCGGATTTAACTCCTCTTGCGGCGGTTGCCGGAACAGCCTCCGAGATGGTTGCCGATTTTATCTTCAACAAAGGTGGAACAAAGGTTATCGTGGATAATGGAGGAGATATTGCCATTCGATTGAGAGAAGGGGAAGTGGCAAGGGTGGGAGTAAAAACAGAGATCAGCGCAAAACAACCCGCCTATCTTATTTCAATCGATTCAACCATGGGAATAGGGGGGGTAGCAACAAGCGGTTTTGGCGGCAGAAGTTTTACCAAAGGAATTGCCTCAGCGGCCACCGTACTCGCAGAAAGGGCTTCCCTTGCTGACGCCGCAGCAACTGTCATTGGAAATTTCACGAATGTGGATGATCCGAATATCACCAGAACCCTTGCTGAAAGAATCTATCCTGATACGGATATAGCCGGAGAATGGGTTACTACCAGAATGGGAGAATTATCCCAGGAGAAGATTGAGCAGGCTTTGAATAACGGTTTATCAAAGGCAAGTGTAATCTCAAAGAAGCAATTGATCTATGGGGCTTTGATTGCTCTTAAGGGAAAGACGGTTTGGACTGATTCTTTAGCCGCGTTGGTTGAAAAATTGTAAACCTATGAAATACGAATTGATTGATTGTAACGCCCCCATTTACTGGGGGCGATTAAGGATCTCGCCGGCAATAAATGCCGACGCTACTTTTCACTATGCCCTATGCGATATTTTTATAAATTCGTAGGAGGTGAAAGATGGAAGTTAGAAAATACATCACTATTGTGGAAGAGACGGTTGAGGAGGGAGGGAAAAAGGTTGATCCGCCAACTCGGAAGGCGGCTGCCGTGGCCGTAATTAAGAATCCCTTTGCCGGGAAGTATGTTGAGAAACTGGATGAACTGATCGATATCGGTGAGACGCTGGGTGGAATATTGGGAAAGAAGGCGGTTGAGGCATTAAAGATCACCCCTGAAAAGGCCGAGAGCTATGGAAAGGCGGCCATTGTTGGAGTGGACGGCGAGTTGGAACATGCAGCTGCTATCCTTCACCCCAAACTCGGGACACCTTTGAGAGAAGCCGTTGGCGGAGGGAAGGCCATCATTCCATCGGCCAAGAAAATGGGAGGACCGGGGACAGAGATCGACGTACCACTCCATTACAAAGATGCTGCCTTTGTACGAACCCATTTCGATGCCATGACTATGAGGGTCCCGGATGCTCCACGGTCCGATGAAATCCTGGTTACCATCGTGGTCACGGATTCAGGCAGACCTCACGCCAGAATCGGCGGCCTAAAAAAAGAAGAAGCGAAGAAAGAGGATGGATTGAGGTAGTATTAATCTCCCACCCTTTCCTTCTCACTCGTGAGGGAAAAAGAGTGAGGGGTAATAGACCCTGAATAGGATTTGACCTAAGTAACCATTTAAAAAGCAGAATATGTTACGTATAGCAGGAAGTAACTGTAACTTGCTCCAGGAAAAGGTTTCTGTCTTGCCCATTCTCAGGCTTTTGGTATGATCTTTGAAGTTGGTGATTACGAACTTAAAAGGTTGGTAATAGTGTGCCTCAACCGCTCTATTTTGGGCACCGAGATATTCTTGTCAGGCGGATTTTCTTTTTGACTCTCTTGAGTGGACAAGACCAAGCAGTCCATCTATTGAAATATCTTCATCAATCAAAGGCCAGTGGATACCATAACCAGATGGGGAAATCTCATATACATTCCTTTCATGTTGAGATGCTTTTTCAAGAGCAGGCGAGATTTCCTTGATTCTAAATTTCTTCTCTTGCCCGTCAATGGTTAATAAGATGTGCTCCCCATAGAAACGAAGGTTTTTAATATCATGATATCCTTTCATAGTATTTTTCTCCTTTGAAACTCGTCCCATTGCTGTTCAATATAATCAAAATGTTCATAGATAATTTGCTTTATCTCACGCCTGTCTTTCGGCGACAGGTTGAAACTAAAAGCCTCCTCAATGTCAAAAATATCTCTGTCGAGCCAAAATTTACATTCCATATCCCCCTTCCGGCAATGAACATGAATTGGCTCATTTCGTTCATTGGCATAGAAGAATATCCTTCATCCCATTATAAGCAATATGGTTGGCATAGGCTCCACCGATAGCATTATTTTAACGTTTGAATTGGACTATGGTCAAGAATTTTAATTTCTTAGGTTAACGTTATTGCCAATGGAAAACCGAAAAGGCAAACCTTAAACCCTACGGACCAGATCGTCGATATCTGACGAACGGAGGCCTTTTAAGAAGAGGTAGAGGAGGTCCGCTGTTCTTTCGACATCAGACCATTTGATCAGCTCCCCTGGTGAGTGGCTGTATCGCCGGGGAATGTAAACCCCCCCGCAGGGAATCCCCTTACCCGAAGTGTGGATGGTGGAGGCATCGGTCCATGTCCGAAAGATATCCTTCTGATGAGGGATTTTATTTTTTACGGCTGTCAAAATGAGCCGTTGCCTGATCTTCTTCGAATAGATCGTTCCCTGTCCAAGGGCATTGACATCCATGGAGCGGATGACCGGCCCCTTCCCACACTCATCCGTGGCTAATTGAGGAGGGGTGATCGGATCAGCCGCAGGAACCGTATCAACCACGATTGCCATATCCGGCTCGAGAGCTTGTGCCGCAACCTTGGCTCCTCTGGAGCCCACTTCCTCCTGAACTGCGGCCACCAGGAGTAATTGATAATCAATCTTCTCCTTTTTCATCCTTTCTGCTAATTCGATAAGAACGGTACATCCCGCACGGTTGTCAATCGCTTTGCTGATGATCGTCTCCTTGCCGACGGATTGAAAATGAGGATGGTAAACAATGGGGTCCCCAATCTCGATCCCCCAGGCTCTCACCTCCTCTGCACTCTCCGCTCCCACATCGATCCAGAGCTCTGAGACGGAAATCGGACGTTTCAAATCTTCGGCGGTCATCAGATGGCGATTTTTAACTCCGACGACACCGGTATAAATCCCTTTCTCCGTGCAGATATCGACCTTTGTGCTGAGCAGAACCCTCTCATCGAACATTCCATTGAGGTCGAAAAAGATGTAGCCTCTTGGATTGATATACTTGACGATCAGGCACATCTCATCCGTGTGGACACAGACCATTACAGATCTTCTTCCTTTTCCAACCTTCCCGACTACGTTTCCCATCGGATCAATGGAAACATCGGAAAGACTTCTTTTCAGCTCTGCTGAAACAAACCCAGCCACCTTCTCCTCAAACCCGCTTCCGCCAGGAATTCCGACTAATTTCTGAAATCGTTCAAACATCGTCTGATTTTTTTGCACCATTTTTAATCCTCACTTTATTCTGGTTTTTAATGGATGGAACCTATTTTCACTTATTTTCTGAGATAAATCCAGACGTTCAACCCTCCAAGGAGGAGGGTGACGATAAGGACAATATAATGGGAAATTTCTATATAAACGATCCTCTCGACATAGTAGATGATAAATGACCCCGCATAGGTGAGATTGGGGTTGTGTTTAGCTCTCAGCCAGGCTTCGAGATGGGTGAGGGGACAGAACCAGCCAAAGATCTGTATGATCAGAGCAAAGGCAAGGCCTGAGAGATGGAATATTTTTATGGTCCTGCTTCGTCTTCCCCATAGGGCGCCCAAGAAAAGAAAGACGATCCATAAAAAATGGACCAAAACAACAGCGTCTGCAAGAAGTTTGTAAAGCATTGGGAGAAAATATCCTTAATAGTCTCCGTCCTCCCTTGTAGGAGAGGGTAGGGGGAAATAAGCCATGCCCACCCCTCTCCGAGCCAGAGGCTCTCTGAGCCGGCGGCCACCCTTACCCTCCCCCGTCAAGGGGGAGGGTGTCCTTTGTTAAATTTTCACTCTTTCTGGCGGATCTCGAGGGGAGTCGAAGGCGAAACTTTTTCCCGAGCCAACTGTAAAAGGACAACTGCCGCAATCACGCCTATCCCGCCTAAAACCTGTAATGGATAGAGCACTTCGCCCAGGACAAAATAAGCGGCAACCCCTGCCACCATGGGTTCCCAGGTCGAAGTGATGCTTGCACGGGTTGCCCGTATTCGTTCCATCCCCTTAAAGTAAAAGCCGAAAGGAATCAGAGTTGAGAAAATAGCGATATAGAAAAAAGCGATCCAGACCTTTAAGGAATGCCCATCATTAATGATCTTTGCGGGTGAGACAAGGATCATATAGAACACCGTGCTTATTCCGAATCCATAAAGGATGAGCGTCCAGGGGTCGTAATTTTTGAGCCCCTTTTCTCCATAAAGGGCGTAGAAAGTGAAAAAAAAGGAGGCGATCAGACCGCTCATTATCCCGACCTTATTCAGCCGGAGAAGGTCGATTTGGTAGCCACCGACAAGAAGATAACATCCTGCCACAGCTAAAAACAGAGCAGCGACCTTTCCCCTGGAAATGGGTTCCTTTTGAAAGAGGAAGGCATAGAGGGAAACCCAGACGGGTTGAAGATACTGGAGGAGGATGGCGGGCCCTACATGGATCTGACTGATCGTATAATAATAAAAAAATTGCATTCCTGTTATTGCTATACATCCCAGGATTAAGAAGTAAGGTAAGTCTTTCATGGAAATGATGATCCTTCTCCGGTCATAGATGAGAAGAATGATGAGAAGGATAAACGTAGCAAGGGTCAACCGGACAAAAATGAGTTCAACGGGGGGGAGACCAATATTGAAAAGCGATTTTGCCACCACACTGGAAATGCCCCAGAGCGTTGCTCCGACGAGGATGTAGAGATAACCACTCCATTCGCTCTTCTTCATTACCTTCATGGTTACACAAAATCAAATAAAAAATCAATCGACTTTTCTTTATGGAAATTGGAGACGGATTCATATTTCCTTCCTAATCCTTCACTTCTTTGGGTTGTTGTTTTAATGTCCGTATATTTATAGGGGGGGAGGTTCCACCCACCCCGATAAAAGAAGCGACCTCCTGACCTTTCCCCAGGTTAGCGATGGTGTGGATACGCTGATCGAAATCCTTTAATTTGGAGAGTTGTTTTTCTAGTTCTTCAATTTTTGTTGAGAATAATTGGATGTGAGACTTTTGAACCATCGTCTCGTGGCGGAATTGATTCAGGAGAGAGATTTTTTTCTTAACCTGGATATAGTCACACAACAAGAACGTAAGAGCAAGTTGAAAAAAGATGAAAAGGTAAAGGAGGGTTTTAAAAGTTTCTTTCCCCAACCTCAAACGTCTGACCCCGAAGGTTGTATGGCTGAAGATGAGGATATTTAAATAATCGTAACACTTTAGCTCTTTGAAAAAAGCTCTTTGACAACCGAATAAAGAAAAAGCTGGCGTCAGATTCAACAATGTTGTATAACGTTCTCCAGGAGCAAGGAGAGCGTTATGGAGTCAGTCGTCTTCCGGTACCGGTGCCGGGATATTGAGCCTCAAGACATTTGCTTCATCCAGAGGACGATTTCTCAATTCTACGGGAAAGGGAGGTCCCATATCTCCAGAGCTTTATGCAAAGCCTGGGGATGGATGCAACCCAATGGCAAGCTCAAGGAATACGCAGCCCGGGATCTATTGTTGCG
>JAGXTA010000156.1 GCA_018333535.1 Deltaproteobacteria bacterium
GAAAATGCCTCCCCAACCCTTTCCTCGCCTTGCTCGGATAGATCTCCGTATGACGCAACCGTTCTGAAATCAAATCATCATAACTCATGAGCACCTGCTCCAAAATCTTCAACACCAATGGATCCCGAAGCTCCTTCAACCGATACACAATCTCGTTAAGATTCACCTCCCCAGTTGCAAGAGTAAACCGGAGTGTGATATGTATTTCTTGTTCCATCACGATCTCCTTCTTATGGTTTTTGTCTGGCGACTCTAACCTTAGAGGGAGATCGTGCTCTTGTCAAAACATTTATGCCTCACCTTTTGAACGTTACTCAAAAATTGGGTCGATGGCTTCTTTGGCCTCAATATGATACAACATCTGAGCCATATAGAGTCCAAGAACTGTACGGGCATCAATAATTTGTTTTTCCACATCTTCTGTCTGCGGTAATTGCTCGATAGATGCTATTCTTTTTTTAGCAAAAGCAATCGCATCATTGAGTGAAGCTGCCTTCTCTGCCTTCCTGCCTGCCAATCTCGAATACTCAGCACTTTTTGAATGATTTTCGGTCATTAAGTAGTGCTCGGCCAAAACTTCGTAATGCGCACTCAAACTGTCTTTGTTTAACTCTTCGATGGTGTTTCCGATTTCCTCATGAAGTTTTCTCTTTCTCTTCGCCAATATCGAGTCGTAAACGACCTCACGGGTCAGGGCATGCTTAAAGATATAATTCGATTGAGGGTATATACCCCTCTCGTAGAGAAGCTCTGAGTCTTTAAGGATGGAAAGATGGGAGAGCAATTCTTTTTCAGGGAGACCTATTACACGATTGATCAGTTGGTAACTGAACTCCCTTTCGATGACAGATCCTGTCTGAAGCACCTCCTTTGCTCCCTCATGCAATGAATCAACCCTGGCCATGATTACGTCCTGTATTGTTGAGGGAATGGTGAGTTTCTGGATATCTTTCGATAATTGATATGTGTACTCTCTCTTCTCTATAATTTTTAGGTCTCTAAGGGACTTTATGAACTCTTCGATGAAAAATGGGACGCCCTCTGTTTTCTCAAGGACCAACTCTTCAAGTGATTTCTCAATCTCTTTTGTACCTAAAATGTAAGTTACCATTTCAAGGCTTTCCCTGTTGGACAGTCTGTGTAAAGTTAACTGATTGTGATAAGACTTTGCGCCCCAGGTGTGGACAAACTCAGGCCGGTAGGTAAATATTAATAACACCCTTGCTCCCGGGATACTCTCCAAGTGGTTTCTCAAGACATCCTCCGAACTCTTATCCAACCAGTGCAGGTCTTCAAATGCCATGATCAGAGGTCGTATCTCAGAACCTCTTAGAACGATGCGCTTGATGGCCTCAATAATCCTATCTTTCTTTGCCTCAGGACTCATGGAGATCTGATCAATACCACTATCCTTGACCGAGAGAAGTTCAAGGAGATAAGGGAGGGTTGAGGGTTCATCGATCCCCATTATTTTCAGGCCTCTTTTGACTTTTTCTCTGATTTCCTGATCCCCTTCTCCCTCATGAATATCGAAGTTTGACTTTAGGATGTCTATGACTGGATGATATGCAACACCCCTGCTATAAGAGAGGCACTTTCCTTCGAGAAACGTAACATCTTTGTTGACAACAGCTTTCCTAAATTCATATAAAAGCCTCGACTTACCACAACCGGCTTCAGACATAATGGAGAATGCCTGACCCTTACCTGCCTTTACTCTCTCAAAACCATCCAGTAAAAGCTCAAGCTCCCGCTCCCTCCCAACAAAAAGAGTCAGACCTCGCTCTGCACTGACATCAAACCTCGTCCTTCTGGCACTGGGGGCGATGACCTGATAGACCTTTACAGGCTCTTCTTTGCCTTTGACCGCTATGGGACCAAGAGATTCGAAACGAAAAAGCCCTTCGGTCAGCTTGAAGGTCTCTTCGGTCACATAGGTTGTTCCGGGCTCTGCCAAACTCTCCATCCGAGAAGCCAAGTTTACCGTATCCCCCACTGCTTTAAACTCAACCCGCAGGTCATTACCCAAAGTGCCAACAACCACGGGACCGGTGTGTATGCCAATACGCATCTTGATTGATGGTTTTCCGCTTTCGCTCTTGAGCTGATCGCTGAACTTGCTCATCTCCCGATGGATGGCTAATGCAGATCGAATAGCTCTTTGGGAAGCATCTTCCAGAGCAATAGGCGCTCCGAAAAGAGCCATAATCCCATCACCAGTTAGTTCGTTAACTGTCCCTTCGTAGTCGTGGACCTTATGGATAAGGATTTCATAGACCTTGTCCATAAGGGAGTAAGCTTCCTCAGGACCGAGCTTTTCGGTAAGTCCTGTATACCCTTCCATGTCACAGAACATCACCGTGACCTGCTTACGCTCGCCCTCGATCCTATCTCTTTGGGCTAAGATTTTTTCACTTAATCCCTGGGGAAGGTAACGCTGGATTTTGGTCAGTTTCTCATCAAAGGAGAGTTCTTTGAAAGATCGTTCTGAAAAAATAATTGTTATTTTATGCCCACATTCATTGCAAAACTTACTACTGAGTGGATTTATCTTACCGCATTCTGAGCAGGCAATTTCCAACTTACTGCCACACTCGTTGCAGAATTTGGCTTCTCCAGAATTCTCAAATTGGCATTTTGGACACTTCATTCTGTTCCCCTGAATCGCATGAATCTAAATAAATTGGATGTCCCTAACTTTATTCAGCTGGCGGAAGGGTCTTCATCCAAAACGTCTTGCTCTATTCCTATAAGTCTCCTGTACTGAAAAGATGGTCATCCTTGATACGTTCCTCATCGATTAGCATCTGTTCCATGAGCAGGCATACCCAAAAACTCACCTATGATACGTAGTACAGCATCCGCATCACCAAAGAAAGGTGGATGAATACTTCCCTCTAAAGGAACGAAGCGAGAGTCTGGAATCATAGATGCCATCTCCCTCCCGAGATGGAATGGAATAGCCTTGTCACCCTTACGATGAATCACCAAAGTAGAAACACGTAATTTGGGGAGAAGGTCTGTCACATTAAGATTGTATGTAAGATCTAACAATTTTGAAGCCATTTCTGCTGTAGCCGCCTCACGTTGTAATCGGGTGAACCATTTGAGGGCAGAAACATCACCTCCGGGTAGGAATATGTCGGCCAAGGTCTTGGAACCAACACCCCAGGCGGAACGAATCAGGGATGAAAACGACTTCCTAAATTCCTCTGTAGTTATTGCCTCACCCCGAGCATAAGAATCGTATAAGATTAGATGTGAAACGCGCCTTGGATACTTAATTGCATAAGCGATGGAAACGGGACCAGCACAAGAAAATCCAAACAATGCGAAACGTTTGAGCTTGAGATGGTCGACAACAGCTTCCAATGGGCGAACCTCTGACTCTAAGGTAAAATCTGTCCTGTTCCGTTCGGAGAGGCCACAGCCGTGTTTATCGTAAAATAGAAAGGTTTGATTACGAGTTCCTTTCTCCAGATAGTCACGTGCGGATGGATGCTCCCATTGCAACTGCAAATGACTGACCCATCCCGGAGGAATAACCAAAAATGGTCCCTGACCTACCATGGAGTAAGCGATGCGGACTCCATCAACGGTGGTGCAGAATTTTATTTGTTGCCCTATAATTTCAGCTGGAGCAAATGTTCCGGACTCAATCAATACTCGATAAACCCTCACCGGCTTTGCAATATTTTTAACAGTTTGTTCGCCCAGATACTCGTAGCTTAATCCAAGTTTATTCTCAACTTGATCGTAAGCTGTTCCTGAGATGCAGATCCCTCCGCCATCAGCCAAGCTCTGAACCCGAGCGGTGACATTTACTCCATCACCGTAGATCCGCTCCCCCTCCTCAATTACATCCCCAAGATTGATCCCAATTCGAAATTCCATCCTGCTCTTTTCAGGAAGCTTAGCATTCTTTAGTTTGAGTTCCTTTTGGATTTCTACTGCACATTGCACAGCCTCTACGACACTAATAAATACAGCCAAAAGATTATCTCCAGGAGAATCTACGACGCGCCCTTTATGCTGCTGGATGAAGTTAGCCATGATTTCTCTATAAGTGGTTAGAGTCCGGATGGTCTCAATTTCATTCTCCTCCATGAGGCGGCTATAACCTTTAGCGTCTGCACTGAAAATGGCAGCAAGCTTACGTTTAACTTCTTGGCTGTTCATTAAATTCACCCCTTAAAGGTTCTTAAATTGGAAGAAAAGAACACTGAAGAAAATATGAATCCGTCCCCAATATTGAATGGTTTATCTTAATCGAGATGATCCACCTAACAGAACAAGAGGTTCTATTAGGTGGCCGGTAGGCACATTTTGAGGTTCTTTCTCATTTAGAATACTGCGGTAACGGTGTCCATTACTGAATTGCTGATCCCGTCTCAGCTCTTCGAAAGTACTGGCAGAGGGAGATCAAGATCTTTTTCTGAAGCCCCGGAACCGTATCAAGCAAATGGTCAAATGATTTGCTGTTTACGACCAATAGGGTCATATCAGTTTCAGTAATGACCGTTGCGGTTCGGGGTCCCCTGTCAATGAGGGAGACCTCACCGAAAAAGTCGCCTGAACCCAGACGGTTTATCACCTTACCGCCTTTCTCGACTCGGGCCTTACCCTCTAAGATGAAAACGAATTCCCATCCTAAACTACCCTCCTCAGCTAAGACCTTACCCGCCTTCACCGACGACTGATCCGCATGCTTGGCGACCTCGTTCAGATGGCGGTTACTAAGATTGCTTAACATTGGCACCTTTTTAAGCAGATCTACCTTTTTTGAACGTTGGCGGAGTAACATTTTATTCCCTCCTTGGAGGTAAGCATTTGGTTCTGGAGTTTAAACTTACCTCCTGATGTTGTGTCCAGTTTATCGGTCGAAAATTCTTAAGAAAGAGGTGGGGTTCTGGAAAGAGTCTATTAAATTCGTATAGTAAAGTCAACAAGCAATTTTATCCAAGCAATTTTATCCATATGCCCATCATCCTTTTTGAAATGATGCTGGCCTTCCTCTAATCGTTCGGTGAAGTATAACCCTCTCTCATTGAGATTTCTGAACAAGTCCACAAATCTCTGAGAGCAAAAGGTAGTTTTTTAGAGCTCTCCCATTTCTCGCTTGACAGGTTATTCATAAATTGTTATAAAAAATGTAACAATATGACCTGGAGGTTTTATGCTTGAATTCATCATCTCATCGGTTTCGAGGCGGAAAATACTCGATTATCTTTTAAAAAACCAGGATAAAGAATTCCATCTCAGAGAACTCGGCCGAAATATGGATGAGCCTGCACCGATTATAAAAAGAGAACTGGATAGACTTGAACAGATCGGGTTGATACTTTCATGGACTGTTGGGAATCGGAGATATTTCAAAGTGAATAAAAATTTCCTCTTCTTTCCCGAATTGAAATCGCTTGTAGATAAAGCGGCAGTACTCCCAATGACTCTCAAAGTTGCACAAACCTTCACTCTTAAGGAAAGTTTGGGAATGAGGAGCGCTTGGGAAAAACGATCAAAAGAAATTATCCAAGAATATGGGGATCATCTGAAACGTCGACGACCGCGTCATCCTGCAGAGGGTAGAATGTTGGAAAAGATATCATGAATCCATCTGGCACCATAAAAAAATTACTTAAGAAAGCTGCGACTGAACAAGAGAAAATATTAAAACAGCTTTATGTGGCTGCTGCTATTTCGTCGGCATTCGAAAAGAAAGGTATTCGAGCGGTGCTGGTCGGTGGAGCGGTTGTCGAATACTATACAGCGGGAGGGTACACGACTATTGACATTGATATGATACTTCCTCCTTTAGAGAAGCAGGAGATTGAAACCGTTATGAAGGAACTCGGATTTGAGAGGTTTGAGGATTATCGCCACTGGATTCATCCCCAAATTCGAATTCCAATCGAATTTCCTCCTGGGCCGCTCCAGATCGGACATTTGCTCGTTCAGGAGGTGAATGAAATAGAAATTGAGAAAATAAAACTAAAGATACTTAGGATAGAAGATATTCTAATGGATAGACTTGTGGCGGCTCAAGAATGGAAAGACCATCAGGCCCAGATCCATGCAGAGATGTTGATGTACGCCCATTACACTGACATAGATTGGCCCTACGTGCATCAAAAATCTTCACAGCTTGGTATACTCAAACCCCTTCAGAAGATCCAGAAAAAAGTGAAGAGGAGGGTGAAGAGATAAACTTTACCCTATTGAAGCATTGCCTCAAAAATATCCCTAACCTTTCCTTCACTTCATAACCCAATGCCCTTGTATAACCCTGAAGAGAATTGAGTTTACACTCTGAACTATGCGCTATGTTCTCTGCTCCTTGCAATTCAGAACCAGCCGAAGGTCTGTTTGATCTCCTCGGCGAACTGGGGAAAGGGAGAAGGGGTGAAGGAGAGAAGAAAGACGAGGAACATGATGCCGCCGATCACCTTTCTCTTTCCATCGATGGGCGTCTGATCGTCAAGTGGCATGGGATGCCGGAAGCCGAAGAGGATCATCAGGATGAGCAGGAGAATCCATCCCGGATTGTAGAAGATCGTGATGAAACCCATGACAGCGATGGCGATGAGGAAGATGGCGCGGCTCTTTCTTCCGAAAAGGGCATAGGCGATATGTCCTCCATCCAATTGTCCCACGGGAAAGAGGTTGAGGGCGGTGACAAAGAGGCCGACCCATCCGGCATATCCGATGGGATGAAGCATCACATCAACATTTTCGGGAATCTCTCCCATGACCAGTCGCTGGATGAGGGAGAAGAGAAAAGGGTCTGCCAAGCGGATCGTCCCTTCTTTAATTTGGGAGGTCGGGATCAATGTTGAAAACTTCAAGCCAATGGCAATGGCAGGAATGCTCAATATAAGACTAATCAGAGGACCTGCGACCCCTGTATCGAAGATGGCTTTTCGGGATACAAGGGGACCTTCCATCCGGATGACTGCGCCCAATGTCCCGAAGGGCGAAAGGGGGAAGGGCAGAAAGAAGGGCAACGTGGCCTTCATCCCATGCCTTCGGGACATGAAATAGTGGCCCAATTCATGTCCCAGAAGGATGAGCATAATGGCGATGGAGTAACCCGGCCCTCCCGTCATCCAGGTGGAAATCACCGTCAGGATGAAGAGAACAATATGGATTAGATGGCGACGCATGAAAAAGGGTTATTTCTTTTTCTTGTGACGATCCCTGTCGAGTCTCTTTTTGTGTTTGTGTTTAGCCATCTTCTTTCGTCTCTTCTTAACGACGCTTCCCATAAAGTCCTCTCTTCCGATGATTTAGATCGGGAACTAATCAACAATCACATTCGTCTGGGTTCTCAATACGCCTGAAAGCCCCTGGATCTTGGTAACGATGAAGTCGCCAAGAATATTGATATCCGGAGCCTCGACCAGAGCGATCACATCGTAGGGACCCGTCGTCGCATTGGCACGCTTCACCCCCTGAATCTTGCCGGCCTCTCGGGCCACATCCCTGGCAGTCCCTGCCGTGCATTCGATGAAGACATAAGCAGAGATTGGCATACGATCACCTCCTTTGAGGAATACAGTATCTTAATCCGCTTCCAATTTCAAGTTTAAATTGTGTAGCCGTCAATGGTGTAGCGATTCTCACTTGATCACCATTCGGGGAAGCCAGAGGAAAAGGTCAAGGATAGGGTCATGAAGCTCCAAGAACCAGATACCTATCTACGGCAGGAAGGTTGGTGGATCGAATTTGGATATTCCTTATTGTCTCACTCGGGGAGGAAAATCCTAGCTTTCAGGCGAAGACTTTAGTATGCACATTGTGTGCGGGTTTTGCGGGTTTTCCCTCGTGAGGATTTCTGTGCTGATCCGTATTTTCTTTAGCAGACTTTAGTCGGTAATGAATCCACCAGCCTGTAGCTGGTGGTGGTTCAATTCACCTTGCTCAGTTCTTTCTCGTCGATGTGAAAACTATGCTGGTCCGTTGGAAAGGCTCCCTTCAACACCTCCTCCCGGTATGCCTCAAAAGCTTTCAGCATCATTTCGCTCAGATTGACATATCGCTTGGCAAATTTAGGCGTGAAACGATCAAAGAGACCTAACATATCATGAACCACCAGGACCTGGCCATCGCAGTGGATACCTGCACCAATTCCGATGGTAGGGACTTTGAGGCGCTCCGTAACCATCTTTGCGATCGGTGCAGGCACGGCTTCGAGGAGGACGGAAAAGGCTCCTGCATCTTCAAGCGACAGCGCATCGTCGATGATCTTCTGAGCAGCCTTGGCATCCTTGCCCTGGACCTTGAATCCTCCGAGCATCGAGATAGTCTGAGGGGTCAGGCCGATATGGCCCATGACCGGAATGCCTGCCTTCACAATGGCTTTGACAATATCCTTGACGCTGGCGCCCCCTTCGAGCTTGATAGCATCAGCCTTCCCTTCCTTCATAAACCGACCGGCATTAATGATGGCGTCGCGTTCCGAAGTATTATAGGACATAAAGGGCATATCGCCGATGATGAGCGCATATTTTGACCCCCGTGTCACTGCTTTGGTGAGCTGGATCATCTCATCCATGGTCACCGGAAGGGTGTTGTCATAGCCCAGGACTGTCATTCCACCCGAATCCCCTACCAGAATGATATCAATCCCGGCACGGTCTTCGAGGAGAGCCATGGGATAGTCATAGGCTGTCAGCATGGTGATCTTCTTACCCTCACTCTTCATCGTTTGAATATCAACAGGAGTAATCTTTTTACGATCCATCTTTACCTCCATCATTCAATGTCAAATGCCAAAGCTCAAATGAGATGTCCCGCCATCGGCGGGATTCGGCATGACCATACTGTCATTCTGAACTCGTTTCAGAATCCAGTTTTGAGCTTTGACATTCATTTGACATTCATTTGGCATTTGAATTTTGATATTTGAACTTAGAAAGTTTTTTCTATTACCTTGATCAAATCCGTGATCATCCGGTTATAGGGAACAGGGATCCCAAAACGTTCCGCCTCTCTTACCAGCGCTCCGTTGATGGCATCGATCTCCGTTTTTCGTTTGAAGTCAAGGTCCTGCCCCATAGAACAGCGGTTCTCCCTTGTCGCCTCAATCACCCCCCTCACCCGATCGATTGGGTTTCCCTCAATTCGAATCCCCTTTTTTCTGGCAACTTCTACGGCTTCATGGACAAGGGTTTCCATCAATCTCAACGTTTCGGGATAATCCAAAAGCTGGCCGTTCTTTAATCCGAGGAGGGCGGCTAAAGCATTAATGCCGACATTGACGAAAAGTTTCTCCCAGACCAGGTCATGAATCCGGGAGGAAACCTCTGTTTCGATCCCCGCTTTTTGAAGCATTTGAGCGACCCGGCTGATTCGATCCGTCGCCTTCCCATCCAATTCCCCGACAGAGGTCTTGCCCCATCCTGCATGGCGAATGCTTCCGGGCCCCAATAAGGTCGCTCCCTGTCCTGTTACTCCCAGAATCACCTTCTTCCGATCCACCTGCTTACAAATGATCTCTTCATTTCCAAGGCCGTTCTGAAGGGTGAGAAAGAGGGTGTTCTCTTTTTGGAGGGCTAAAGAGTCTTTGACGGCCTTTTCCGTGTGATAGGTTTTTACAAAATAGAGGATGAGGTCCGCTTCTCCTGCGGACCGGACATCTGAAGTGGCATTTACAGGAATGTTTCGGGTTATTCCCTTCTCCTCGATGGCGAGGCCCTTTGAACGGATGGCGTCAATATGTTCTTTCCAGATGTCAACCAGCCAGAGCTCCTCTCCGGAAATAGAGAGGAGTCCACCAAAAAGACTCCCCATCGCTCCCGCACCAATGATTACTGTCTTCATATCATCCTTTTTTCCAGGCCGGGCAGGTGAGAATTGAATGAAAAACTAACACAGCCCAGAGTGAAAATCAACCCATTCGACTCCCCGGTCTGAAGCCCGGGGTATGCTCAGGGTTGATACTGAGCGGCGCTTTTTACCCCAATTTAAAAATCGGGGTTTGGCGCCGTCGAACGTATCAATGATTGGATGATGGGTTGATGCAGTCTTTGATTTCTGAAAAATTTTCTCTTGTCCACTAAAAGAAGATATAGTATAGAATAGTTGAGTTCATCGGAGAAAAGGATGATTGAAATTCGGTTTCATGGAAGAGGGGGGCAGGGAGCGGTGGTGGCATCCAAGGTGCTTGCCGTCGCTTTTTTCCACGAAGGCCTCTATGTCCAGTCTTTCCCTGCCTTCGGGGTCGAGAGACGGGGCGCTCCTGTGATGGCCTTCTTGAGAGTTGATCGCGAGCCCATTCAGTTGAGGGTGAACATCTATAAACCCGATCACATCATCGTTTTAGACCCCACCCTGATAGGAGCTGTGGATGTTACCTCCGGCCTGAAACCAAACGGATGGATTCTGATCAATTCAGGTCACCCTCCTGAAACATTTAATGATCTGAAGGATTTTAAAATCGCCACCGTCGATGCAACCTCCATTGCAATCCGAAATGGTTTGGGTTCCCGAACAAACCCGATTGTCAATACAGCCATCTTAGGAGCTTTCTCAAAGGTGAGTGGTCTGGTGGGAATTGATTCCATCGCCCTGTCGATCCGTGAAGAGACTCCCGGAAAGAAGAATGAGAATGCCAAGGCAGCAAGAGAAGCCTATAATGAAGTCAAATTCGAAATTCGAAGCACGAAATCCGAAACAATCTCGAATGACAAAAATCCTAAATTCAAAACAAATGATTCTTAAAGTTTCGGTCATTCGAAAATTCGAATTTGTTTCGAGTTTCGATATTCGGATTTCGGATTTAGTCATGGATACCGTGTGACTCCATTCATAGTTGAAGGGCAAAGATGAGCAAACAAATTACCTTCAA
Organism: Deltaproteobacteria bacterium; assembly: GCA_018333535.1. Taxonomy (GTDB): domain Bacteria; phylum Desulfobacterota; class BSN033; order BSN033; family UBA1163; genus RBG-16-49-23. Next base: position 10,847 of record JAGXTA010000156.1, read on the forward strand.
GAGCGTTTCTGAGATGCCCATGATCTCCGTTTCGCTCGGGGATATGGACTGGAATAAGACGGGCACCTGGAGGACACAGCGTCCTTTTTATGAGGATAAGACTCCGCCCTGCAGTGCGGCCTGTCCGGCAGGAAATGATATCGTTGCTTTCATCCAGAAAATTGCGCAGGAAGATTTTGAAGGAGCCTGGAATATCATCAAGGAGGAGAATCCTTTTCCAGGAGTCTGTGGCAGAGTCTGCTTCCATCCCTGCGAGTCAAAATGTAACCGGGGATCCTTTGATGAGCCCGTTGCGATTCATGCCCTGGAGAGGTTTGTGGCGGACTTTGCCTTTCGTCTGAACAAGAAGACAGGAAAGGCGAGAGAGAAAAGGAAAGAGAAGGTTGCCATTATCGGCTCCGGGCCAGCTGGGATGAGCTGTGCCTATCATCTTGCAAGGCTCCATTATGATGTGACGGTCTTCGAATCGTTTTCTTTGGCAGGCGGCATGCTCAGGATGGGAATTCCCTCTTACCGATTGCCCAAAAATATTTTAGACAGGGAACTTTCAGATATTGAAGCACTGGGAGTTGATATCCGGACAGGCGTCTCTCTGGGTGAGGATTTAAGATTAGAGGATTTGAAGGATTATCAAGCCGTCTTCATTAGTACAGGAGCACACCGGAGTAGAGGCCTCCATATCCCAGGAGAAAAAGAAAAGGGTGTCTTGAGCGGTCTCGATCTGCTGAAAAAGATCAACCTGAGCAAGAGAGTGAAGTTAGGCGATAAGATTGCTGTTATCGGCGGAGGAAATACGGCCATGGATGTGGCACGATCCGTGATCCGCCTGGGAAAGAAGGCAACCATTCTCTATCGTCGCTCAAGGGAGGAGATGCCTGCGTTTGAAGATGAGATCGTAGAGGCTCTTGAAGAGGGCGTGAAGATAAGGTATCTGGTCAATCCGATCCGGGTTGGACAGAAGGATGGCCTGAAACGGTTAGAATGTTTACGAATGGAATTGAGTGAGAAGGATGAGAGTGGTCGAAGAAGACCTGTTCCCATTCCCAATTCCAATCTCTTTATTGATGCAGATCATGTGGTCATCGCAGCAGGAGAGGAGATCGAAGCCTCCTTTCTTCCGGAAGGATTAGAGAAGAAAGAGGGGATCGTTCTCACCCAAAGAGATGGAAGCGCTGGCATAAAAGGGGTCTTTGCCGGAGGAGATCTCACCTCCAACCAGCGCACCATAGCCCATGCCATTGGTTCAGGCAAGAAAGGGGCCATGGCCATCGATGCTTTTTTAAAGGGAAAGGATGCGGAAGGGGCGATCATTCAAAATCTCATCGGAGAGGGGCCATCCCTCTCAATTTGGGGATATCTCCATCCCGATGAGAGGACAAGAAATCCCCAAATCGTTAAGTTTGAAGAGTTGAATATGGACTACTTCGAGCCTGCGAAAAGGCAGCAAGAATCGAAGAGCGCTGTTAAGGAAAGGATCAAAGGATTTAAAGAGGTATCCTCGACTCTTTCCGAAGGAGTTGCCCTGGACGAAGCGGAGCGATGTTTCAGTTGCGGCACGTGTAATGAGTGTGAGAATTGTTATGTCTTCTGTCCGGATGGTTCAATTTTAAAAAGAGAAGAGCTTTTTTCCCATCAAGTGGATTACGATTATTGTAAGGGCTGTGGAATCTGTTTCACGGAATGTCCCAGGGGAGCCATCTCTTTAAAGGAGGAGGCTAAATGAAGAGGGTCATCACAGGTAATCAGGCTGTGGCCTATGGGGTTATTTTGAGTCGTGTGGATGTGGTCTCAGCCTACCCCATCACTCCGCAGACCACCATCGTGGAAGAACTTTCGGAGCTCATCGCCAGCGGCCGCCTGAAGACAAGATTCCTGAAGGTGGAATCAGAGCATTCCGCCATGGCCGCCCTCATAGGAGCCTCCACAGGCGGGGTGAGATGTTTCACGGCCACTTCTTCCCATGGATTGGCCTATATGCATGAGATGCTCCACTGGGCCTCAGGAGCAAGGCTTCCCATTGTGATGGTCAATGTGAACCGGGCCATCGGACCGCCGTGGAATATATGGAGCGATCAGAGTGACTCTCTCTCCCAACGGGATACGGGATGGATTCAACTCTACTGCGAAAATAACCAGGAAGTCCTTGATACCATTCTGCAGGCTTATCTGATCGCAGAGAAGGTGAAACTTCCCGTAATGGTCGTCCTTGATGCCTTTGTCCTCTCCCATACCTCGGAGCCCGTGGAAGTTCCGAGCATGGAGGAGGTGGATTCCTTCTTGCCGCCCTTCTGTCCGGATTATCCGATCGATACTCAGGAACCGAGGGCCTACTCCGTCATCACCATGCCCGAACATTTTATGGAATTTCGATATAAGATCCAGAAGGCCATGGAAGAGGTCCCCGATGTTTCAAAGAAGGTGGACGATGAATTCAGATCCCGATTTGGCCGGGGCTATGGCGCCATCGAGAGATACGGAAAGGAGGAAGCGGAGGTCCTCTTGATGACCTCCGGAACCGTGACGAGCACCTCCAGGACGGTCATCCGGAAACTGAATGAAGATGGATTGAGCGTTGCCGGATTAAAGATCAAGCGATTTAGGCCCTTCCCTTCCGAAGAGATTTACGGGGCGATCAAGGGGGCAAAGAAGCTGGCGGTGATCGACCGGAATCTTTCTGCCGGAGTAGGAGGCATCTTTGCCCAGGAATTAAGAGCCTCTTTGTATCCTCGAGAGGAGAGGCCCCAGGTCTTTGGATTCGTCTCTGGATTGGGTGGAAGGGATATTACTCCGGAGCTGATCGGACAGGCGATTCAATATACGGTAGAACATCCTCAACCCGAAGAGGAGATCCTGTGGCTAGGTTTAAAAAGATAAATCCGAAGCACGAAATTCGAAATCCGAAACAATATCGAATGACCGAATGAAGAAATTCAAATCTTTATCGTTTCGAAAATTTGGTCATTTGGATTTAAAATTTGTTTCGAGTTTCGATATTCGGATTTCGGATTTTTGGAGATCTAAAAGAGTGAGGCTTAGATGAATAAAATAAAAGTCCCTATAACGGAGAACCTCGGTCATGGCCATTTAGCTTGCGCCGGATGCGGAGCAGCCATCAGCATGAGGCTCACCCTGAAAGCCCTGGGAGAGAAGACCATCATGGTTTTTCCTGCCTCCTGCTGGTCGATTGTCCCGGGATTCTGGCCCTATTCCAGTTACCGAATCACGGCTGTCCATGCCGGGTTTGTCACAGGGGCTGCGACTGCTTCAGGGGTCAGGGCCGCCCTGGATGTTCGCGGGGACGACGAAACCCTGGTGGCGGTATGGGCTGGGGATGGCGGGACCTTTGACATCGGGCTACAGGCCCTCTCCGGCGCGGCAGAGAGGAATGAAAATTTGCTCTATATCTGTAATGATAATGAAGGCTATATGAATACAGGGACACAGCGAAGTTCAGCTACCCCGCTTCTTGCCTGGACGACCACAACTCCGGTGATGCAGCCCAAAGAAAATCCTAAAAAAGATATCATGGCGATTATGGCCGATCATCATATTCCCTATGCGGCCACAGCAACGATCGCCTATCCGGAGGACCTCATTCGAAAATTAGAGAAGGCGAAGGGAATCCGGGGAACCCGATTCATCCACCTCTTCTCTCCCTGCCCGCCGGGATGGAAGATGGCTTCCGAGCAGAGCGTCAAAATTTCGAGGCTTGCCGTCCGCTCAAGGATCTTTCCACTTTATGAGATCGAGAATGGAAGGGATTATACGATTCAAGAGGAACAACGTGTCGTTCCTGTCAGGGAATATTTAAAACTCCAGGGCCGTTTCAGCCACCTCACCGAAAAGGATATCGAGATCACGCAAGCCAATGTGGACGACACCTGGGAACGCCTCCTGAGAAGAGCCCGTTGTTAATTTCTACCGATCCCCACCTCACATTTCATCGGAGGGCGAGGGGGATGTGTTATAACTCATCCCCATAAAATCATCCGAATTTTAAAGAACTGTTTCTACAAATCAAAATTGTTGACAAAAAACACAGTTTTTTATGTAAAATTTGGAGGGGGATTTCTTTATGGAGAAGAAGATTAATGCGACGGAAGCAGTTAGGAGATTTTCTGAGATCTTAAACGATATAAAATATAGAGGAGAAAGCTATACAATTGTAAGGAGAGGAAAAAGAGCGGCTTCCATCTATCCTGTTGAAGTTCCTTTAAAAGGGAGGTCTCTTGGCGAACTTAGAACCCTGCTTATAAACACCCCCATGTTGGGGATGAAACTGAGAAATTTGGAAGAGATCTAAAAGAGATATTTGAAGGGCAACCCCACTTGCCAAAGAAAGACCATTGAACTAAGGGATGGTTAGGTGAGGTTCTAGATTTTAAATTATCTTGTTGTCTATACCGAAAGACACATCAATTTTTTTTTAAAGATTGCCCAGATTTTTGGGAAGATAACAGGGGTAGCAAACAGCGCAGAGCTTTATTTACAGACTCCGCATTGGGGAAATAATCGCGCAAATCCGGTTCTAAATATACAGGTAGGTTCAATTTAACACCTGGCCGAAAGAATTTACCCCTCTCTCCTTTGGAAAAATCGTATTCTTTTTTCATGGTTCATCACCCTCGTATTGTTTGATTTCCTTCTTTATTGCCTTTCTGGCAGAGATCAAGCGAATTCTGCAATTATCAATGTTTTCTTCATGGAAAGTATGGATGACGACCAGGATAAGATTGGTTTGGTCTTTGCCAACGGTTATCCAACGATCCTCATCCAAACTGTGTTCTTCATTATAAATAGAGATGGCCCAAGGATCTAAAAAGACTTCCGCCGCTCGTTCAAAACTTACCTTGTGCTTTTGAAGATTCTGCTTGGCTTTGTATGGGTCCCATTCAAAATTGTATTGCAATGTTAGATTCCTCTTGATTCCAAGTATACAATTTTGGCCAAAAAAAGTAAACTTGGAAGCCAATTCCATGAAAATTCTTTAATGTTTGTCTGCAATCCTGTTAGGCGCCTTACTGCATTGACTACCCAAAAAGCTGGACTCGCGCAGGCAAGTATTCCCAGGGGGCGCAGTTAAGTTTGTTAAATAAGTCCGGTTTATAAGAATTCTGGATTTCACAGAGCAATTTAAAATATTTAACGAGGCTCCAAGGCCGCGTCCATGAATGAAAATCATTCACGACTTGAATTACTTTACAAAACCGGTGGGTCGGACAGGCTTTGTCAAATTATATCCTACCAAATCAGTACACCAAAGAGTGGGATTGCGGAATACCAAAATTTAACGATTTCGGTTTGAAAGCATTGTACTGCGACCCTCCGGTCAAGACTTTTGTAGGGCATTGAGAAACATAACCATGAATGGAGTCATCAGGTCTCAACGGGCCCCTATCCTGACTTCTTGACACCTCCATCGTCCCCCGTAGAAGAGGACGATAAGGACGTTTTAATTTCCCAATACCGCTTTCAAGTCCTGATCCGGCGTTGAGATGAGTTGGATATTAAAGTTATCCACCAGCACTTTCAATACATTCGGTGAAACAAAGGCCGGAAGTGATGGGCCTAACTTAATGTTCTTTATACCCAGATAGAGAAGGGTGAGAAGAATGGCCACGGCCTTCTGTTCGTACCAGGAAAGGATCAGAGAAAGGGGCAGGTCATTGACGCCCACGTTGAAGGCCTTGGACAAGGCTACGGCAATCTGAACGGCAGAGTAGGCATCGTTGCACTGGCCTATGTCTAAGAGCCTCGGGATGCCGCCAATATTCCCAAGATCTTTATCAAAGAATCGGAATTTGCCACAGGCTAAAGTAAGAACAACACAGTCCTTTGGGATTTTTTCTACGAATTCGGTGTAATAGTTCCGGCCAGCCTTTGCACCATCGCAACCGCCTACTAGGAAGAAGTGCCGGATGGCTTTTCCTTTTACTGCCTCAATTACCTTGTCTGCAACGCTCATGACCGTATTTCTTGCAAAGCCGACCGTGACGGAGCGGCCACTTTTATCTTCCGTAAAACCAGGCATGGCCAGGGCCTTATCAATGACGGGTTTGAAGTTTCGATCCGAGGTATGGGGTATCCCCGGCCATCCGACAGTGCCACTCGTGAAGACATTCCCTTTGTAAGTATCTCTGGGCTTCTGGAGACAGTTGGTGGTCATCAGGATGGCTCCAGGAAAATCGGCGAATTCCTTGGCCTGATTCTGCCAGGCTGTCCCATAATGGCCATAAAAATGGGCGTACTTCTTCAATCCTGGATATCCATGAGTAGGAAGCATTTCACCGTGGGTATAAATGAACCTTAACATTGCAAAAGATTTAGTCAAAACGGACATGGGTGAACCGTTCGTAAAGGCTTCGGGGCGAACCTTTTAGCGAATAAGCACACACATCCCAAGTCCTTGCCGGAGTTCACATTAGGTGAGGTCTACCGTTTCCCTTAACATGTCAACTTAATCGCCGTCAGAAGCCTTGAAGAGCGGTTTACCCGTGGCCGTTTTTGCAACCGTAAGGTGAAGATACCCTTGCCTTCGGTCTGCTTGAGGAGTTCCTCCAGATCCCTGAGATCATGGCCTGAAACCAGGATGGCCTTTCCCTTTTTGGTTCCGAGGGGAACCTGGGTAGGAACGGGATGCCCATAGGTCCCACTATTGCCAGCATCGAGAAGCTCCATGGCCCTGAGATTGATCTCGCCGCACTTGAGGACGAGCCCTACCCAGTCGTTCAAGGACAGGTCCTTTCTCAGGGTTGCAGCGAGACCTTCGTGAATGAAGGCATAGACCTTATCATCCTCCTGCCCAAGAATCTGGGCATGATCTGCATAGGCAGCAACTCCCTTAAGGCCAAAGAGCAAGATATGTTGGAGAGATAAGATATCCGGATCGACAGTAGAATCGGATTTGAGCCCCACTGGTTCTCCCTGTTTTACCAGTTCCTGTACGTTGGCTGCTGGTCTAAACGTAGCCGAGCCTTCAGGAAAATCGACCTTTCCTTTTGCAGTCCTTACTTTTTCTTTCAAATTATCCCTCAGGGTCACACACCGCTGAATCATTTGAACAAAGCGGGCCGGATCGAAATTGACATTTGTTAACGTGGAAAAGACGGCCTCGACCGTAAAAATGTTTACTTCCCGTTCGGTGACACCCACTTTCCGACCTTCTACCGCATACAAAGACAATCCTTTCAGTGCGTAAATAAGAAGATCCTGAAGGGTTGCTACGTCCGGTTCCTTCCCACAAATACCGATCTTTGTACATCCTTCGCCTTTTGCTGTTTGCTCACACTGGTAACAGAACATTTTTTCTCCTCCTTTTTATGAAGTTTTATAGGTTAGACTTTTCTCTCTCTACCTCAGGAACAGAGGAGAGGGAGCCCGATCATTTAATAGTAATATAATATGAAATGATAAAAGAGTGTTTGACCCCAATTGAGTGAAAAATCGTTCTATTGATCTAGAAATATGACAGTAAGGCTATTTAAGGGTTTGTTAAATCTCATATTAAAATCCCCCTTATTCCCCCTTTTCCAAAGGGGGATAATAATGAGTTCTCCCCTTTGGCAAAGGGGAGTTAGAGGGGATTTTGTCAAAATTTTTGACTCAATTGGGGTTTGACTTAAATCAAAAAAAACTTAAATTTTCTTCACTTCCATTTTTTCTCAAAGAGCTTTAGATACGATGTGGACCTGTTGTTTGTCAAGAAAGGTAGATTGCTCCTGGCTGGATTCAAGGGCTTGGGGCTTAAGGAATATTAGGACAGGCGTGAATAGCAAGAATTATGGGTTGAAATCTGCGCTATTGGGACAAAATGACTTGCCGAAGACTTCAGGAAGAAATACTTCTTTGGTTTGATCGTGGCTGTAAAGTCAAATCCTGACTCTCACATTTTGTATTCCCTATTTAAAATTAAATCATCTGGATGAAGAGCATCAGGGTGAAGCCGATCAGGACGATCGTGGTTGTCCAGGCGATGAGGTTGAAGATGGGGCCATTGGTGTGCTGCATCATCAGCTTTTTGTCGTTGATGAGCAGGAGGATGAAGATGAGGATGAAGGGGAGGACCACGCCATTGATGACCTGCGAGAAATACATAATCGGGATGAGCGGTAGATCCGGGTAGAGGATGATCCCCGCCCCTAAAAAGATGATCAGGGAATAGATCCCATAGAACTGTGGGGCTTCCATAAACTTCTTGTCAATACCCACCTCCCAGCCCAGACCTTCGCAGATGAGATAGGTTGTGGAAAGAGGAAGGATCGAGGCCGCAAAGAGGGAGGCATTGACCAGCCCGAAGGCGAAGAGATAGGTGCAGTATTTTCCCGCCAGGGGCGCCAGGGAGAGAGCTGCATCCTTTGCGGTTTCGATTCTCACCCCGGTTTTGAAGAGGGTCTCCGCACAGACGAGGATGATGAAGAAGGCGACGATGTGGACGACGATCGATCCCATGACCACATCGAACCGTGCGAACTTATATTCCTCTATCTTGATTCCTTTTTCAACAATAGAGGCCTGGAGATAGAACTGCATCCAGGGAGCAATGGTCGTTCCTACGAGACCGATCACCATGGCCATCTCAGAAGGCTGAAGGTTCAATTGGGGGTTTAAGAATTGTTCGACCACATGGTTCCAATCCGGCTTCACGATGATGCCCGTGATGATGTAGGAGATGTAAAAAACGCAGGCGACCAGAAAAGCTTTCTCCACCGACTTATAAGTCCCCTTGACGACCATCCACCAGACGAGAAATGCGCTAAGCGGGACGGAGACGAATTTGTCGACCCCGAAGATTTCCATTCCTGCGGCCACGCCAGCAAAGTTGGAGATGGCATTGCCCATGTTGGTCAGAAACATGGCGATCATCAAATAGAAGGTGATCTTGGCGCCAAATTTTTCACGGATCAGGTCCGAAAGCCCTTTTCCGGTCACCACTCCCATCCGGGCGCACATCTCCTGGATCACGATCAGGACGATCATGATGGGAATCAAAGACCAGATAAACTTGAGCCCGAATTGTGCGCCGGCAAGGGAGTAAGTGGTGATGCCGCCGGCATCGTTATCCACATTGGAGGTAATGATGCCCGGCCCCATCAGAATGAAGAAGAGGCCGACCGTCCTCCATAGGGACCGCTTTGAGCTTGAAATCCATTGGGTGTAATTGGTCATGGTTATTTCGTCAAAATCTATGAAAAATTCCAATCACCAAATTCCAATCCCGCCAGGGCGGGACAAATAAGTTCCAATATTTCGAATAACCAATCATCAAAAAAATCATTGGAATTTGGATATTGGTTATTATTTGGTTATTGGCCTGCCTGCGCGAAGTCCCGCCCTGCGGGACGAAGGCAGGTGCTTGGTTATTGGTGTTTTAAGGTTATCCGGCATCCGGCGCAAGCACATCGAGAACGCTTCGAAAACTGATCACGCCTTTCAAATGGTTTTCATCGTCCAGGACGGGCAAGGCCCTGAATCCATACTTGGCGAAGGCGTCCACCACCTCATTTTGATCCTCGTCCAGTTTGACGCTCACCACCCTCGGAGTCTGGATTTCGGAGAGAGACTGCTGGGAATGGGCCGTGAGAAGGTCTCGAATGCTGATCACACCCTGAAGCGCTTCCTCCTCATCCACCACATAGATGTAATCGATGATATCCAGATTCGGAGCTTCCAATTTTAACCGAGAAATAGCCGCCTCCACCGTGATCTCCGGTGTCAGGCTGAGATAAGCTGTAGTCATCAACCCTCCGGCCGACTCATCAGGATGGACGAGCAGTTCCCGCACGTCTTCGGCCCTCTCCTGTTCCATCCCTTCAAGGATTTCTTCAGCCCTCTCCTCAGTGAGATCACCCAGAAGATCAGCCGCATCGCTGGGCGACATCTCTTCCACGATATCCGACGCTTTCTCCAGGGGAATGGTTTCGATCAGGGCCTTCTGAATCTTCGGATCAATCTCCTCGAGGGTCTCTGCGGCTGTTTCGGGATCCAGAACATCGAAGATCGCAGATCGTTCCCGGCCGCTCAAGTCCTCGATGATATCCGCCAAATCCGCAGGATGAAGGTGGGACAGCTTCTTCTGAGAGACGCTGAGGTGGAGCAGGTCAGAGCCGGAGAGGAGTTGAACATATTTCCAGGAGATGAATTGATTGGGAAGCTTGTAGGAGAAGAGCCACTCGAGCACTCGATCGGTGGGCCTCTCCCATCCCACCCTCCTCATCAATCCCCGGAATCCCACATCGACATGAACCAGCCGCAACCGGGACTCAACCCTTAAGAAGTGGAGGTCGTTGACCCTCACCACCTTAGCGCCGTAGGTATCAACGATCTGTTTGTCCATCACCTCGTCTCGAAGCAGAACCACGTCCTTTGTGGCAAGGAAGTTCGTAAGGTCGAGAAGGTCTTCTTCGGCAAGAGTGATCCGGGGTTCAACCTGAAGCATCTTCTCCCAGGGAAGATAAAACTTTTTTCTCCCTTTTGCCTGAATCACCACCCCGAGAATCATCGGATAGGGTTCTACCCTCTCGGCCACCAGATCGACGATCTTACCTGTCTTCTTTCCGGACAGAGAATAGACCTTCCGGTTCAAAAAATCACTGAAGAAATAAAATTGTCTGAGGTTTTGATCCATAGGCTTGAGGGAAATGAAGCTCCAAGCACCAATCACCAAATTCCTTTTGTCCACCCCCACCTTCATCCTCCCCCATCAAAGGGGGAGGAGGTGAAATAGGGAAATTTCAAATATCTTTGGCTTGAATTTGGGTTGTTGAGTCATTGGTTATTATTTGGTTATGGGTGCTTGATGTTTGGTTATTATGGTCTTCTCAAACCACTTTATAACGATTTGCGTTGAGGGTGTCAAATATTATTCGTTTTAACCTCTCCTTCTTTCATCTCATCGAGAGTCTTTTTAATCATATCGAATTGATTGCCTTCGAGCTCCTTTGAAGAATGAATCGGGATGAGGAGACATTTTAGTTTTGAGAACTCCTCGCTCTCTAAAATTCGTTGAAAAACTTTCTCTAGCTCCGCCGGGTTCACCTCTTTCAAGTGGGTGATCAATCCGTGAAGTTCATCCTGGGCATACCGTTCGATGATGTCATGCTCCCGCAATCTGAACCGGGAATAGACCTCATCGATAAGGCTGGGGTTCCCTCTGAGGCAGAAGAGGGTGAGATGCCGGACTTTCTCCTGAAGGACCTTCCGTCTCTCCTCGATCCCCAGATTCGAAGGGTCTCCATAATCCAGCTCATGCAGAATCCGCAGGTTTCTGACGAAGGTGACCTGATTGTCTCTGGAGTGAAACCACTGATAAGGAAAGCCCTTCTGCTCCTCCCTGGAGACCTCCTCCTTTTTGTGTGCCAGCGCCTGTTTTTGAATCAGGATATATTCAAACTTTGAGTAGAGATTTTTGGTGAGGAATCCGAATTCCATGATCGATTTGTCACGCAGAGAATCCCGGCGATAGTACTGCCTGTATTTCCCCTGAAGGAGCTGCTGGATGGCTTTGATCTCTGCCAATCTGTCCCGAATCTCTTTGAAGAGCTCGCGGATATCAACGATGATATCCTGAGGAGTATGTTTTTCAGGAGTGACCAGCAGACAGAGCCCCTTAAAATCATCAACCATCTCCTTCAGATGGCCATAGTTGTGCTGGATGGTTTTTTCCAGACTTTCAGCATATCTCTGCATCGGGTCCTTTGACATGGGTCAGCTCCAGAGTTATTTTACACCAATCTCCATCTCATTTCCAATATGAAATGAGATGGGTCTATCGGTAAGGGCTACGAAGCCCGTTTCGGTTACCGGTTAAAAAAAGGGTTTTCGGTGACGATGCTCGTATCGAAGCATGAAGCTCGAAACTTGAAGCTCGAGTATCCAGCATCCACATACGAGCCTCGACAACGATAAACGTCCATTTTAATTTAACGATACGGGTCCCGCGAAACGCGGGATTACCGTTGCCGTCAGACGAACCCTTATTTTCTAACTTATATGGGGAGTACTATCTTTTAGCAGTAATCAAATGTTTACGGATGGGTTCATCTGCAGGGGCCATAGACAATTTATTCAACTCCTCCAAACCGACCCATCGGAGGTCGTGACATCCGATGGGTTTGGGAACTCCCTTTTTTATTCGGCAGCGATAGGTGAGGAGAAGGATCGGATATTCGGGATAGGTATGAAAGACAGCCTCCAGGATTTTTCCCACCTCCACATCGATATCGAGCTCCTCTTTCAGCTCCCTTTGCAGGGCCTTTCTCGGGTCTTCACCCTCCTTGACCTTCCCTCCCGGAAATTCCCAGAGCAGGCCGCGGGGAGCCCCCTCCATTCTCTGAGTCACAAGGACCTTCTTTTTTTCGATGATCACTCCAGCGGTGACAAGGATCGTTTTCAACTCATCCCTCAATGCGATTGCGGCCTGCTCTCTTGGCCCGATAGAGAGCGTTGTCCGCCTCGCGGATCAGATCCGTGAGCGTGGAGATGGGAGAAGAAAAGGCGGCCACCCCGACGCTCACCGTCACATCTCCATTGGGTTGCTCTTTTTCGCTGGGAAAGGGAGTTTCCGCAATGATTCTTCTCACCCTCTCTGCAATCTCCATCGCCTTCTCCCTTGTTGCATTGACCAGGATGGCGGCGAACTCCTCACCCCCATAGCGGGCGATGATGTCACTCTGACGGACCCCATGCTGGATGAGAAGGGCAATGGCCTTCAACGCCTCATCTCCCGCCAGGTGTCCGTTGTGATCGTTATAATGTTTAAAATAGTCGATATCGATCATGAGCAGGGAGAGAGGGGTGGAATAACGTTTTTGACGTTCCACCTCCAGGGTCAATTGTTGAATAAAAAATCGGTGGTTATAGATTCCGGTCAGGTCGTCGGTATAAGAAAGCAGGACAGCCTCCTCTTTCATCCTCTCGACCTCTCTGGTTCTCTCCTTAAAAAGGTCCCTCATCGCCTGCAGTTCCCTGGCATATTGATCCCTCTCCCGGATCTTCTCCATAAACTGTTTCTTTGACCTCTCCCATTCCTCCTCGAGCTGTATCCTTTCCCTCAAATCCCGCAGGGTGATCAAGTAGGTTTCTCCCCGGAGGGCTCCGAAGCAACCCACGGGAATTTCATCCCTGAGCCGGTTGACCACGCGGAGGCTCAAAGACATCTCACGTCCCTTTTCCATCTCGTCGAAACCCTCTCTTATGGCGCTGAGGTCATTGAGGGCCACCACATCGATGAAAACCATCCGCTGAAGTTCTTCCGGAGGGTAGATCAACAATTCCAACCCCTTCGGGTTCACCTTCAAGAATTCTCCCTTTTGATTGAGAATGAAGAAAGGATCACGGATTGCTTCGAAGATGGGCCTCAGGAGATGGATTTCCCTCTCCAGTGCCTCCAATTTCATTCGGATCTCTTTAAGGGAAGAGGACATAAAATTCAAAGTTCAAATTCCAAATGACAAATCCCAAATAAGTTCCAACGTTCAATCTGCGATTTGTAATTAACGTTCATACCATCTCCTGCACTCTTTTTTCCATTTCCTTTAAGAGTTTCGGATCATAAGGGAGAGTGTTTCTCAGGGAGGGATCCAATGGGTTCTCCGGATTGAAATTCTGGAGGGTCATTCTCCGGCCAGCCTTCAGCTGCTGGCCCAGGGTCCGGATCTCTTTTTCACTATGGAGTGGAGGAACAACTGTCATCCGAAATTGATACTCCACTTTCCCTTGCTTCAACATTTCAATTGATTTCGATATGAGAGCGAGGTCTATGGAACAACCGGCTGACCGCCGGTAGCTGAAAGGGTCCAGGGGCGCCTTCACATCCATGGCAATGAAGTCAACCTCTCTTTTATCGATTAGTTTTTCAAGCATCTCCGGGTTGGACCCATTGGTATCGAGTTTAACCGGGAATCCTCTCTCTTTGATTTGGCGGATCAGGAGAGGAAGATCCGCGTGCAGGGTCGGCTCTCCTCCCGTCAGGCAGACTCCATCGATCCAATCCTTGAGAGCGTCAAGGCGCCGTAGAACTTCTTTGAGGGAGATCGAAGCGAACTGCCCGGGTTCAAAGACCAGGGGATGGTTGTGACAGTACGGACATCGGAAGTTGCAGCCGGGCAGGAAAAAGACAGAACTGATCTTCCCCGGCCAGTCCAGAAAGGAAGTTTCTAAGAATCCTTTGATCTCGATCATGGTTTCTATTCATAAAAGGAAGTATGTGGGTGGACCGTCAGAGTGACATAAAATCCTGACTGGCGCCAGTCACGATCACCCCCATCAGTTACTTCTGAACAGGCGCTGCCTCACCTCCTGAAGGGTTGGGACCACGCCTCTCCAGCTGGCCACTTCCTTCTCCTCTTCATCCTCAATGATGAAGGAAGGGGTGGAGAGGATGCTGTAGAAAGAGGCTTCCGCAAGGCCATCGATCGTGTCCAGATCGTAATGAAAAACCGGCACGCCCTCCCTTTTTAATTCCATCCCAATCTCTTTGGCGGCAGGACATTTCGGGCATTTTGCTTTAAAAAAGATTTTGATCTGTTCCATGTTTTCTCCCTAAAATAAAATTGGCGTTTGTCGTTGTCGAAGCTCGTATCGAGGCTCGTTAATAGAAACTGGATGCTCGAGCTTCTAACTTCAAGCTTCGAATTTCGATACGAGCATCGTCACCGTGAACCTTTTTGCGTAACACTAACCTTTCATTTAATCACCCGGCTTTTAGAACGGTCCCTCCCTCTTTGGCTTCGATGTAGGCCTGATTCCGGTAACGATTGTGGAGTTCGCCGATCTTCCCCTTGTTCCAGCTGGAGAGCTTGGTGAAGTAGCCGGTGATCCGGGTGATTCCATCCACCTCCGCCGACCCGCAGTATGAGCAGGAGGACCGGAGTCCCCGGCTCGTTCGATTGCAGGCATTACAGGTGGTGAACTCCGGTGAGAAGGCGATCTGGTCATTTTGAGTCTGCCTGAACGTCTTGATCACAAAATTGGCCAGAGACTCTCTTGAAGGTTTTGCCTCGCCCAGCCAGATATGGGTCAATGCACCCGCCTCGATCAGGGGATGAAAGAGCCCCTCCTGCCTGACCCGTTCAATCGGATTGAGCACGGCGGAGTTGTTCAGATAGGTCGAATTCGTATAATAGACTTCCCCTTTCGAGAGGTCGCCTTTGACGATGTGGCCCGATCGGGGCGAATGAAATTTAAGGTCCAGTTTGGCAAAACGGTAGGCGGTCGATTCAGCAGGCGTCTGTTCGAGGACAAAGTGCATTCCATAGCGTTCACATAACTTATCGACCAGCAGTTTCATGTGGGCGATCACCTTCAGTCCGAATTTAAAGGCCTGCCTCGACTGATGCATCTCCTGACCGGTATGAACCTGGACGAGTTCGTTGAGCCCGACCATCCCGATGAGGAAGCTGGCCCGATGCATCCTCAGGTAAGGAGAGCCATCCCGGTTCATCGCTAAGAGGGCAAGAGGCCCCCGCTCACCAATGGAGAGGAGCTTTTCAATGAAGACTTTCTTCTCCAGATGGGCCTTGACCGCGATCTCTATGAATTCTGTCAGCTTGGAGAAGAGCCGGGTGTCATCCCCTTTCGCTAAATAAGCGATCCTCGGAAGGTTGAGCGTCACATTCTGGAGGGCGCAATATCGCATCTTCCAGGGTTCTTTTGCATCCTCGAGGTCGGTCTGATCGAGTTTGAAGCTGAGGCGACAGCATTCGGAGATTTTAGCTGTTTCCCCGCGATCGAAAATAAAATAAGTGTTGCCCTTTTCAGAGGCGACCTCACAGATGTGATGGAGAAAGTCCATGTGACCGGGTGTCTGAAAGAACTTCTCTGTGATATGGACGAGCGGTTTGGGAAAGAAGAAAGGCCTTCCGGACCCATCCCCTTCCATGAAGACATTGAAGAGGGCCCATGCAAAGCGCTGCGATTCTTTCATATAGTCGCTGTAATTCTTTCCCGTCTTCTCTCCGCCCGGTCCGATGGCAGGGACATTTTCGAAGTGTTTTGGAATCTCCCAGTAGAGATTGAGATCGGTGAAGATCGCCTGCCCTCCGCGGGCGACCGCCTGCTGGGAGAATTCAAAAATCATCATCTGCGCTAATTGTTCGAGGTCCCGATCCGACATGCCCGTCAGATAGGGAGCAAAGAAGAGATTGACAGCGTCCCAGCCAATGGCTCCGGCAAAATTGCTTTGAAGGCCGGCGGCAAACTTCACCATATGGGCCAGGAGCACTTCCGGATGCTTGGCAGGTTTGGCCATGGCAATCGAGTTGGGAAGGCTCAGGCCGAACCGCTTAATATATTCGAGAGATTGTCCGCTGCAGTAAGGCCGGTCCACAAAACCCAGGTCATGGAGATGAATATCCCCTCTCATATGGGCATCCGCAGTCTCCTGTGAAAAAACGGAGAGAAGGGCATACTCCTTTTTGATCCTCTCCGCAAGGGTGAGGTTGGTTGCCTCCGGGCCGTGAGGGACATTGGCATTCTCCTTGTTGGGATGGAGGATGAGCTGGTCCACATCGTAAAGGGGCATACCCAATCGGGTGTGCATCTTGCGGGCCTGTTCCAGCCCCCTTTCAACCAATTTCGTGTCAACCAATTCACGGACAAGAGGTGCGGTGATCATTTTGATCTTGGAGGTGACAATTAAATCTTCCACCTCCCGGGCGATCTCTTTTGCCGTATCGACATCGATATAAGTCTCTCTGATGAGGGCATCGACGATCCTCTGGCGGTTCCAATCATTCATCGACTCTTCAGAGGTGCGAACGAAAAGGGCCATATCTGTTGTTTCAAACTCTTCTTTTAAATCTTTACGTTCCTCTTTCATCTCAATGACACTTGCCATTTTCTGATCACCTGTGTTGTGGAATTTGACGAAGTTAAGGTAGTTGATAGGCTATATTTAGTGTGACCCCTATTCACTACAACAACATCTTGTTATTTGTCAAGGGAAAACTCGGCTTGTGAAAAAAAACATTTGTTTGGCAAAAAATTTTTATACTCTAGTTTTTATCTCCGAACTCCAAGCTCTGAACTCCGAACTTTTCTTACTTTTTATCAGAATTGTTTTTCTGGAAAGGTCTCAGGGGGGTTTCGAGGAGGCGTTTGAAAATGCCCAACAAACCTTCTCCGGCCGTTTTAAATGGAACGGCTTCGATCTTGGGATCGTCAAGATCTCCTTTCACTTCGTAGACATAAGAGAGGAAAGCCTTCTCTTTTCCCGTGAGAATATATCCCGCGATGGGAATGTTGCTCAGCACCATATCGACCGTGACCAATGGGTGGACTCCTATCTTTGTGTCGATCAGGTTCTTGCCAAGGTCGACTTTTCCAACAATGGTGATCCGCATGGCATCGCTATCAACCAGGAAGTCCTCTGTGGAAGCAACCCCCTCCTGGACCTGAACGTTTGCCGAAATCCGCTGATAGGGAAGTCCTTTGGTCTTGAGATCAGGGAGCCTTCCTTTAAATAACTGTGAAACATTGAGGATCGAAAATATCTTGGCCAGAATGCTCCCTCTTTCGATCACTCCATTCTCTAATTCGAGCCTTAACCCTCCCTGGAGAGACTCCTTCATTTTCTGGAAATTCTCCCCCTCTCCTATGAGTTGCACCTGATCGATATAAACTCTCCCTGTCACCAACATCTTCTCCTCATCCTCTTTCTTGAGAAGAGCCCTGAGAAGGGGTGCGGCCTCCATATGGGAGAGACGGGGCTTCATCTCAAACCAAATGGTTTTTTCTGAAGGCTGTAGCCAGGCTTCGCCCCAGAGATCCCCTCCATTGGCTTTCAATTGAAAGGGATGGATGATTAACTTTCCCTCCGCCGTCTTCATCTCGAACTTTAAGTCCTTGAAATCGAGATTTCGATATCTTCCTTTTTCGACATCGACCTTACCTTCGATTGCCCAGAGGGAAAGCCACTGCCTGATCTTCTCAAAAGAGGCAGGAGTTCTTTTTTCTCGCTGGGGGAAGAAGGCGTCAAGGTCAAGGTACGCAGAAGAGAGATGAAGCGAGAGTCGCCTGACGGTCCCTGCCTTTGTTTCCCTGGGTCCTGTTTGAGAACGGGGGTAGAGCCCGGAGAGGATCAGTGAGGAATCTCCCAGCCTTCCTTTCAAT
Organism: Deltaproteobacteria bacterium; assembly: GCA_018333535.1. Lineage (GTDB taxonomy): Bacteria > Desulfobacterota > BSN033 > BSN033 > UBA1163 > RBG-16-49-23. The sequence continues at coordinate 28,955 of JAGXTA010000156.1, forward strand.
CCATCCCATCGCATCTGTTGGGGAGAAAAAAGAATCCTGCCTTCGATCTGGGAGAGAGGAACAGGTATCTTTCCGTGCCGTAGAGAGACCCCCCTCAACAGGATCTCCCCATCCTTGATGACGTTGATCCCCTGTTCCATTCTTCCGGACCAGGTCAAACGAAGCTCCGCCCCTCCGGCGAGGTCCTGAACCTCGTCCGCCTGAGTTCGCATTGAATCCGGAAAGAGGGGCAATTGGAGCAGGGCATGAATATTTTTCAGGTCGATCGAACCGGATGTGGAGAGATTCAACTCACCCTGTTTCACGGTTCCGTCAAGGACGAGTGAGGAGTTGAGCGACTGAACCTTAAACTTTGAAAAAGCGGCCCCGAGGTTTGAAACGGAGAGAGATCCGTCCCGAAAGAGGAGCGGGTGGGAAACCCCTTTGAGAAGGAGGGACGCATCCCTGGGAATGAATTCCAACTCATAGGAGAGGGGTTGGAGGGGCGTTGCCTTTCTCCCTTTGAACGAAAGCTGGCCTGCTCCCGATAAGCTTCTAATGTCTTCCGTCTTCAAACGCGTCTCTTTCGGAAAAAGAGTAGATTGGGAGAGGGCAAGAAGGTTTTTCAGATCGACCTTTCCTTTGGCTGTGAATTCAGAAGCTCCTTCTCTCTTTAATGAACCGCTCATCAGAAGAGAAGAATAACCGAATTCCACTTTAGCTCCGGACCACTGAAAGTCTTCGTTGGAGAGGTCCAGCTTTCCTTCTCCGATCGAGACCGGAAAGGGAATCTGAGAATGGGTCAGATGAACTTTTGACAGAAGATAGCTTCCCTGGTGCTGAAAACGGAGGGGGGATTTCAATTTTCCTTTGACCGATATCTGATAGGGCGCCTTGCCAGACAGGGAGGTGATGGGTCCTAAAATACTGTTTGTCTCCGCATCATCGGCAAAAACTTCTGTCTTGAGCAAGGAGGAGAGATCTGCCATATCGAATCGGCCCTGGCCCTTAATCTCGAGGGTGGGGATTTGAAGAAGCTCGTAAAAGATGCCGCTGGCCCGATCGATGCTCGACTGGAAGACCTTTGCCTCCACTTCTTTCAGGTGTAGATGGCCCTGCTTGAAAAGGAGGTGCCCTTTCAGTTCTTCCAGGGCGGGAAGGTTCCAGGGGAGTTTCAACCGGGCGTTGTTGACCTTCATCTCCACGGTCAGGACATGGGCATTGTAGAGCTCGTCACAGTGATCAATTTCCGGAATCTTTCCCGAGAGCTTGACAGAAAGGATCTGCACCGGACCGCTTCCCTCCGCACGGAAAAGGGGATCGGACACGCCCGGGGTGATGATCCGGAAGGGGATAAATCTTCTTCCATCCGCAAGGTCGAAGACACTGCTCGATGCCTCCGCATCCATGCCCATTCCTTTGGTCCCGATTCCATAGATCCTGCCTTTCCCCCTGACTTTTATCTCGGGCAGTTCGATCGAAAACTTGGGGACCTCAAACGTCTGCTGGTCATATGTGGCCTGCAGGTCGAGGTTGATCCATTGGGGGGTGAAGAGGTAGGCAAAAACTTTTGGGTGATCATAGGTCACCTCTTTCAACTGGATCTTGGCAGAGGCATGAAAAGGTCCGGAGAGGTCTCCCTGATACCTGCCTTTCAGATCGAGGATTCCTGCAACCTTATTCATGGGAACCAGGGGTTTGAGATAAGGCCAGAAATGAAAGACCTCGATCCCTTTAACCTCCACTTCGGCTTTCACCTTTCCTTTTGAAAGGTCCATCCTTTCGGGGATGCCTTCGATCGTTCCGGAGATGGAGAATCTTCCTTCCCTTTTCGAATGGAGAATCTTGCCGCTCACATGAAATGGAAAGGGGTTGCCGAATGAGATCTTTGAAAGACGCAGTTCGAGGGCTTTGATCTCCGTCAGGAGAGGGTCGCCGCCAAAGGATTCGTCTGAAAAGAAGAACTCTCCGGATCGGATCGATAGTGTGCCGCCGAAGAGCGTGGAGAGGGTTTCAATCATCTTTTCTTGGGAGGATTTTAAAGCCTCTCCGTTTAATGGGGTGTCGAAAAAATTGAATCTTCCGTTTCTTTCCCGTGAGAAACGGCCGACAGGCTTCTCAAGCGTGACCCGCTTCCATTTCACCTCCCTCCTGAACAGAGGAAGAGTCTTTGCCGTTAAAATCAATCTCTTGGAATGGAGGAGGTCAACGGATTGGGAAAGGTCCTTAATCCGGAAGTCTTCAAAAGCAATTCCTATTCCTCCCCAGAAGCCGATTTTTGCCTTTCCGAAAGTGACCTCCCTTCCGAGCTGGGAGGTGAGTGTTTTTTGAACGGCGTTACGGTAAAGATTGGGATCGAAGAGATATTGGATCGATAGAAAGAGAAGGATTCCCACCACAACAATGGGGATCACGATCCACAGCAGGAACTTTTTACTATGATGACTCATTAGCTTTAAAGAAACCTTCCTAATGTCGTTGTAAAATAAAATTCGAAATTCGAATATCGAAATCCGAAACAAATTCCAATATCAAAATTCTAAACTTTTCTTTTTAGGACATTTGGATTTTGAACATTTGTGCTTGTTTCGAATTTCGGATTTCGTGCTTCGAATTTATAATTGCTTAATGGCGTGGGCAACGGTCAATACATCGACCCGCTCTGCGCCTGCTTTTAACAAGACCTTCGAACATTCGTTGACGGTTGCGCCGGTCGTGTAAACATCATCGACCAGAAGGATCGTTTTCCCTTTGATCGCTTCATCTCTTTGAATATGGAACGAGCCTTTCACGCCCTTTTCCCTCTTTCGACCGCTCAGATGGACCTGTGGGGGGGTGGATATCCTCTTCTGAAGCAGTCTCTTTGAGTAGGGGATACGGGTTCTTTGGCTTAACTCCTTTGCGAGGAGGAGGGCCTGGTTAAACCCCCGCTCCCTTAACCGCTTTGAGTGAAGCGGAACAGGGACGAGGAGGTCGAAAGAGCCAGGACCCCAATAACGGCGGAATCCTTCGGCCAATTTCTCTCCGAAGAAGGAGGTGAGGTAGCTCTTTTCTTCGTATTTCCATCGATGGATTGCTTCCCTGAGAGGCCCTTCGTAATATCCCACGGCCCTTGCCATTGTAAAATATTTTCTTCTGGTCAGACAAGCGCCGCAAGGATGGTTTTCGATCCTCCTGGAGAGAAAAGGCGTTCCGCAGAGGGTGCACAGCGGCGGCTCAATCCACCGGATCTTCGAGAGACAATCCGGGCAGATCCTTTTCTGGCCTTCTTCTAAAAATCTTTCACAGCAGTGGCACTGGGAAGGCAATAAAAATTGGAGGACTCTTTCAATCAGGCCGCGCATTCATTCTAATCTTGGAGTCCCTCTTTATCTTTCTTCGAGGGAGAAGAAGGCCTCTTTGGAAAAGGGACGAGGGAGAGGAAGCTGGGAGATGATCTTCTCAACCTCTTTGATCGTATAGGTGGACCACCGGTGGCATTGAGGGCAGTAAGCAACCCACTCCTTCGACTCCCTTTCGCAGACAGTGCAGATGAAGGGAAGATAGGATGTCCCGCTCAATTCAAAGGTCTTCTCAAACTCCTGGGCGGCCCGGCTGAAGTCTTTCTTGTGGAGGTAGATTTCCGCCAAAAGCCTGTGAATCGCGGGGAAGTCCTTCTGTCTTAAACTGATCGTATTGATCTCCTCAAGGGCTTCGTCCAGCATCTCCAGCCTTAAACAGAGCTTGGCATAGAAGAAGGCGAGCACCCAGTTGTCCGGATGGTCGCTCATCGTCCTTTGATAGATGCGGAGCAAGGTGCCCGGGTCCTCCCGGTTGAGATAGAGCTCTTCCAATCGGAGGATGAAGATGATCGACTTGAACCGCCTGAAGCTCTTTCCCCAGACCTTTCCTGCCGAAGCCCATTTTCCTATCCGGAGATAGATGTCGCCTAACAAAACAAACCCGGGCTCAAAGGTCTTCTCCTCCCGGACGATCTCTTTGGCAACCTTCAAGGCGTCTTCCACACCTTCATCGCCCTGGCTTAAAAGGTCCAGGGCATGTTCATATTTCAAGCCTAAATAGAAGAGGTTCTCCTCCTCTTCTGTCTGTTTTCCCTTGGCCAGCTTTAAAATCGACCTCTGGACCCGGATGGCCTCCTCCCATCTCTGGCTGTTCCGATAGATCTCCCTCAGGCTTTTCAATGCCCTGAGATTGCTATCATCGAGACCGATGGCGCGCTTTAAGGCCCGGATGGCTTCATCAGGGCGCTTCGTCCGCTGATAGATCTCCCCCTGTCGGAGAGGGATTTCGACATTTTTGCTATCGATCCATCGCGCTCTTTCCAGCCAGTGGAGGGCCTCTTCGTCATTGTCCTCTTTGACCGAAATCTCCGAGAGTTTTAAATAGAGGTCCTTCTGGAAGGGATCGTTCTTCAGGGTTTCTGTAAAGTGGGCTTTGGCTCTGGCCAGGTTCCCCCGGAGGAAATCCTCCATTCCTTTGTTCATCTCCTCCTTGATGGATTGCTCTTTCTTTCTCTTCCGCGACTGACGATAGCCCTCGATGGCTCGCTTGGCATCCCTTGCCAGGAAACTGATAAAGACGAGCAAGACCCCCAACACAAAAGAGGTGATCATAAGGGTGGAGAGATCGGTGGGGATGATCTTTCCAAAAAAGCGGAATTGGACATCCAGAGGGTTGGTCAGAGAGAGCCAGCAGAAGATGGAAACCAGTCCCAGAATGATAAGGATGAGCAGTTTCACCAGCATCTTTTAAAGCATCCCTTTTTCCATTTTTGACAGACAGGCCACACAGTACTTTGCCACCGGCCTGACCTCAAGCCTTTTCAGGCTGATCGACTCGCCGCACTCTTCGCAGATTCCATAGGCGCCGCCCGCCATCCGATCGAGCGCTTCATCCACCTCCTGGAGTCTTATCCGTTCGCTTTCGTTGAGGCTGAGCAGGATCTGTTTGTTATAGATATTGGCTGCCTCATCTCCTATGTCCTGAATCCCATCTTGTCCCATCTCCTGGGAGGATACATAGGTCTGCTTGACCTCCCCTACGATCTGTTCCCTTTCCTTGAGAAGGATTTTTCTGAAGTGGGACAGAGTCTTCTTGTCAATCTTCTCTACCCCTTTTCCCATCTCTTTTGTTAAGGGATTCAACCTTTTTTTCTTATCGATCCCTTTCTTCAACCCTTTCTTGGTGGGATTGATCTTTTTCTTCACTTTTTTCGAAACCATCTTTTTTTTAGACAATCTGCGCTCCCCATTCAGGCTCGATGCGAGTCGCATCGCCCCATATTCCTTCCAAATCATAGAACGTTCTGATCGGCTCCAGAAAGATATGAACCACTACGTCGTTATAATCCATCAGAATCCATTTTCCATGGGTTGCCCCTTCCTGGCCAAGGGGTCGGATTCCCCTTTTTTCAAGGGTCTCCTCAATCGATCTGGCAATGGCCTGGACCTGACGATCCGACTTCCCCGTACAGATGAGGAAGTAATCGGTCACAGAGGAGATTCCCCTCATCTCGAGAAGTACAGGGTCCAGAGCCTTCTTTTCAATCGCCGCCCTGAGACAGAGAAGCGATTTTGTTTTTGAGTCGGTGGCCATATCCTCCAATAACGATGATTTTGAGTGTAGCATTATACCAGAAAAAAAAATGAAGACAATAGAAAAATGAAAAAAAATGAAAATTTTTTTTACCCGGTCATCCTTTCTTCCGGTAAAGCCCGTGTTTTTGAAGATAGCCCTCTGTTTCGGGAGGGACAAGATACTTGACCGATTCCCCTCTCTCGACCAACTCCCGGACCTTCGTCGAGGAGATATCGAGGAAAGAGATCTCCTTGAGATAGAGATGGTATCCGGAAAGGTGAACCCAGACCTTTTTTTCGAGATCATATTGAAAGTCAGGGGTCAGAGAGCCCGGAAGCTGGGAGGCAATAGGAGTTTTCTGGAATCCTGGCCGGGCCATCACGATGAAATGGCAGAGGGTGAAGAGGTTCTGGAAATCCTTCCAGGTTTCTATCTCCACAAAAGCATCTCCTCCCAGGATGAAAAAGAAGGTGTCGGTACTACCCCCGCAAAAATGGCGGAGGGTGTCAATCGAATAGGATTTTCCAGGCCTTGAGAGTTCAATCTCAGAGATGGAGAAGTATGGATTGGAGGCAATGGCAAGCCTCACCATCTCCAGCCGGTGTTTCGCATCGATGATCTCCTCCATGGCCTTATGAGGGGGGATGGCTGAAGGGATGAAGATCACTTCATCCAGGTGAAAGGTTTCCCTAATCTCCTCCGCCCCCCTGAGATGCCCTAAATGGATGGGGTTAAAGGTCCCTCCGAAGAGCCCGATCTTCTTTCTTTTGGTTTCCTTCTCCATTTTTTCTTTCATGTAACCATTTATAACCGTTTATCCGGTAAAATTCCAAGCACCAATAACCAAATCCCAAAATAGTTCGGAGTCAGGAGTTTGTAGTTCGGAGATAATTGAAAAACTCCGAACTCAAAACTACGAACTCCGAACTTTTGTATTCTTTAGCTCCTTATCTGTCCTTCCCCATAGACGATAAATTTGGTCGTTGTCAACTCCTCCAGGCCCATGGGGCCGAAGGCATGCAGTTTAGAGGTGCTGATCCCCATCTCCGCGCCCAGACCCAACTCAAACCCATCGTTGAATCTGGTGGAGGCGTTGACCAGGACGCAGGAGGATCCCACCTCCCTCAGAAAGCGCTGGGCGTTCTGATAATCGGAGGTAAGTATCGACTCCGTGTGGAGCGACCCATAGGCGCCAATATGCTTCATTGCCTCCTCAATTCCCTTGACCATCCGAATGGAGAGGATGAGGTCTAAATACTCCTCATGCCAGTCCTCTTCCTTTGCCTCTTTGATTCCGGAGAGGATCTTCCGGGTCTGCGGGCACCCCCGCAGTTCCACTCCCCCTTTTCGAAGGGCTTCTGCGATCTTCGGAAGAAAGCCGGCCGCTATCCTCTCATGGACCAGAAGCGTCTCCATGGCATTGCAAACCCCTGGCCTCTGGACTTTGGCATTGAGACAGACCTTCAGGGCCATCTCCTGATCCGCAGTCTCATCGACGAAGATATGACAAACCCCCTTATAATGTTTGATGACCGGAATCTTCGAATGGGTCGCCACAAACCGGATCAAGGCTTCCCCTCCCCTGGGGATGATGAGATCGATCTCTTCTTCAAGCTGGAGCATCTCCTCGATGGCTTCCCTTTCGGTCCGGGAAAAGATCTGGACCGCCTTCTCCGGAACCCCGGCCTTGCTCAAACCTTTTTGAAGGATATGGACGATGGCCTGATTGGAATGAAAGGCCTCTGAACCTCCACGGAGGATAATGGCGTTGCCCGATTTGAGGCAGAGGCCTGCCGCATCAGCGGTCACATTCGGTCTCGATTCATAGATGATTCCGATGACACCGATGGGAATCCTCATCCTTCCAACAGTCAATCCATTCGGCCTTCTCCACATCTTTACAACCTCTCCCACGGGATCGGAGAGATGGGCCACTTCTCGGAGGCCCTTGGCCATTGCCTGGATCACCGCAGGGGTCATTCGCAACCGGTCCATCATCGCGGAGGAGAGGTGTGCCTGCTCCCCTGCAGACAGGTCTTTTTTGTTCCCTTCGATCAGGAAACCCTGGTTCTTTTCCAGATCATCCGCCATTTCAAATAAGGCATTATTCTTCGTATCGGTGGAGAGCTGGGCCAGAATGAGAGAAACCTCCCTGGCCTGTTTTGCCATCTCTTTAACTTCTGACTTAAGATCCATTGACTCCCTTATTTACCTGGGGAAAAAAGTCTAACGGTAAGGGTAACGAGGCCCGTATCGTTAGTAAAAGGTTACGTTTATCGTCTTTTCATTCTTTATACATAACCGTAACCGGTAGCCGAAACGGGCTTCGTAACCGTAACCGAAACCTTATATCTCGATCGATTTTCATCCTTCGAGGGTGATGCTCCCTCATAAGACCACCAGGTCGTCCCTGTGGATAATCTCATCCGAATACTTATAGCCCAGGGTTCTTTCGATCTCACTGGTCCGGCGGCCCTTAATCTTCTCAAGTTCTTTAAGGCTGTAGTTGACCAGCCCTCTGGCAAACTCCTTTCCCCGAGGCCCAATACAGGAGACCGAATCTCCCCGGTCAAAAGAGCCCCTCACCTCCAGCACACCCGAGGGAAGAAGACTCTTGCCTTTCTGGACGATCGCTTTCTTGGCTCCCTCATCCACGATGACATCGCCCTTGGGTTTCAGGTTGAAGGCGATCCAGTGTTTTCGACTGCTCAGCGTCTTCATCCTGGGAAGAATGAGCGTTCCGATCTCTTTTCCTTTCAAGACCTGTCGGAGGACTTCCTTTTTTGTGCCACAGGCAACCACTGTGGGGATCCCGAAGCGGGATGCCTTTCTGGCCGCCTGGATCTTGCTCGCCATCCCGCCGACACTCATCGGACTCTTCGTCTCTCCCATCACCCCCTCCATATCCGCATCGATATCCTCGATCAGGGAGATACATCGGGCATCGGAATGATTTCTCGGATCTTTATCGCAGATGCCTTCGATATCGGTCAGGATGATGAGAAGGTCTGCCTCGATCAGGTTGGTGATGAGTGCGGAGAGATTATCATTGTCACCAACCTTGATCTCGTCAACAACGACCGTATCGTTTTCATTGATGATCGGAATGATCCCTAACTCGAGGAGGGCAAGGAGGGTATTACGGGCATTGAGGAACCTCCGGCGATGGCTCAGGTCGTCATGTGTGAGAAGGACCTGGGCGACCATCTGCTGGTAGTGGGAGAAATAGTTCTCGTAGATATGGATCAGCCGGCTCTGGCCTACTGCAGCGGTGGCCTGTTTCTGAGTGATCGATTTAGGGCGGGTTTTATAGCCTAATTTTTCCATGCCGGCTGCAATGGCTCCGGATGAGACCAGGACGATCTCAAAACCCTGGCGTTTTAGTTCCGAAATCTCTTTGGTCAGATGGGAGAAGGCTTCATAATGGAGCCCTTTTCCCACGGAGGCCAGGATGCTTGAACCCACCTTGACGACGATCCTTCTCGCCTTCCCCAGAACTTTTTTTCGTTTCTCTTTGCTCACCGGTTGCATAGACAGTAAAGAACCCCGCAGCAGAGCTGCGGGGCATTAAAATCAAAACTCAACTGCTCGTGGTGCTGATACTTTATGTTTCAACCTATGACATCTGAGGTTACCTTGTCCCCAACAGACCGAACAAAATACCCATCACCCCAAAAATCTCCTCCCCAAAACTGCAAGACTTGTTCGTTTTATCAGGCTCATATCCAACTTATACCATGTTTTATCGCTTCGCGAACCTGTTTTCATCCGCCCAGCAGAGCTGGGCGGTATTCAACAGGTATTTTT
>JAGXTA010000157.1 GCA_018333535.1 Deltaproteobacteria bacterium
CCTTTCTGGAGTATGAAGGGGTGAGCCCTTATAATAATCATGCGGAGCAACAGATGAGATCTCCCGTCCTCACCCGAAAGGTATCCCAACAAAATCGGTCCGACCAGGGTGCCCAAACCCAGTCGATCCTGATGACCCTGTTCCGATCCGCCCAACTCCAAGGTCACAACCCGGTAGAAATCATCCTCTCTACCGCAAAAGAGGCATTGAAAGCTCGGTCAACGGACGAGATCTTAAATTGCCAGCTTATTCTTTTTTCAAAGAGCTAAAGTGATACAAATAATCTTTATCCATACTTCAATCCGTTCCGAACTTCATTTAAATGGAATGATAAATCCAGGTTCATTTTCAGAAGGGGTCACATTCATCTTTATAACTACGTGCTCACTCACTGGATTATAAGTTAAACGGAATTCCATAAATATTGCTTTGAAACTTTCTTCTCTCTTAGGCTTAAAAGGTTTAAATTTATCCAAGACCCTACCTTCATCAAGATATTTATTTCCCGTTGGTGGTGATCCAAAAATGGGTTGGTTCAACGCTGGTTTTGATAAGTGAGCTTCGGCCGTTCCCATGAAATTAAAGAGTTTATCTTTCCAAACATGTTGAGCGAAGTCGTATGAAGAAATCACACGATCTAGGCCTTCTGCTAATGAAATCCACCTTTTCTCTTCCACGGCCTTTTAAAAGTATATTTTGGGTGTGGTTCTTCTCACCCTTGCTCCATAATCAATGTATGGAATGTTGGTTAGGGATTTATTTTGATTTTTTCCTGATAACTGAGTCGCTTTCTTTGCAGGGCCCTTCTTTTCCCGCATGGTCCTTTTATTTTCATCCATTTTTATTCTTATTTCTTGATTAGTCATGTTATGTATCGATTTTACTTCATCAGCCCATCCCGAGGCGATGATCCCAAAAATGAACAGAGTTAACAAAATTGAAACCTTTTTAATCATGGATATTAGGGTCTTCGAAATCATCGAATCTGAAAGCTGTGAATAGAAAGCGCTTTTTGATTTCGAGAATTTCTGTTACGCAGGAGATGTGGATTTCGTATAGATAACAGGCAATTTGAATGCCAATATTTATCATTGGAAAGATAGTAAGAAGGCTTTCAAACGATTTGCGCCCAAAGGTTGATTTTGTTAAAATAGAAAAGGGATGGAGAGATTTTTATGAAAAGTGGAGGAATTCTTTTTGTCTTTTTGAACCTGTTGATCTTGTCAGTCTTTTCAGGGCTTTCAATGGCCGGAGAAGGAGAGAAGACCGACTTCAAGGCCCAGCAGGAAAAGCGGGCGCTGGAGTGGAGAAAGGAGAGGGATGAATTTTTTAAGAGTCACCAGCGTTCTCCCCTGACTCCCAAAGAGAAGAGGGCCTTTAAGGGTTTAAAATACTATGCGTTCGACCCCACTTATGTCTTTTCCGGCGAGATTAAGCGAACTATCCTCCATATCAACAACCCGGATTATTATGCAACCTTCCTGACCAACACGGGGAACAATAAACGCTATATCCGATACGGAAAATTTCATTTCCAATTGAACGGGAAGGAATATGTGCTTGGAATTTACAAATCGATTTTGAGCGATATTCTCTTCATCCCTTTTAAGGACAGGACGAACGGAAAAGAGACGTATGAGGGAGGGAGGTATATCGATGCGGAGATTTTACCCGGATACAAGATGGTATTAGATTTCAACATGGCCTATCACCCCTCCTGTGCTTATAATGAAAAATTTATCTGCGTGCTTCCCCCGCGGGAGAACATGATGGAGGTTGAGATCCGGGCCGGCGAGAAGAATTTCAAGTAACTCCTTCCTTGATTATAGCTCTTCCAGCTTTAGCTCAGATAGGATACCGTTCACCCTTCGAGAACCTCAGGGCGAACGGTAAATCCTGAAAACCTTTTTATGAATTTTCATGGCGATGAAATAGGTAGTGGGAATGAATGTGCCTGTGGGCTATGTCGCGATGGCGGTGGATATGCTCATGGATCAGATTGACCCTGAGCAAGAGCTCCTCATCTTTTAAAATGTCAATGGCGCTTCCTGTTTTTTCCATCCGGTGCTCCTCCGAGAGGACCCCTACGGTTGCCTGAAGTTCGTCCACGAGGGAGAGGTCGTGGGTGGCAATGACAAGGGTTTTCCCCGCCTCATTCAAAGCGAGCATGAGTTCCACGAGAAAACACTGCATTTTCGAATCGAGCCCATTCGTGGGTTCGTCAAGGAGCAAGACTTCCGGATTCATCGTCAGAACAGAACCGATAGCCACCTTCTTCTTCTCTCCCCCGGATAGCATATAGGTAGGCCTCTCTTTCAGATGTTCGATGTTGAGCATCTTCATCATCTCAAAGGCCCTGTCCATGGCTTCTGTTTCTCCGATCTCAAGCTGGAGGGGGCCGTATAGAAGTTCATCGAGAACCGTGGGGCAGAAGAGCTGGACATCCGAATCCTGAAAAACATATCCGACTCTCCCCCTGAAAAACCGTAAAAATCCCTTATCCTTCAAGGTCTGTTTTAATACTTCATCCCCTTTAAAGAAGAGTTTCCCGCTTGAGGGGGAAATCAAACCGTTCATGATCTGAAGCAGGGTGGTCTTTCCGGTTCCATTTGCCCCGATGATCGCAAATCTTTCGCCCCTTTTAATTTCAAGGCTGATATCCGTGAGAGCCGAGATTGCATCATGGTAATGGTAATTAATATTCTCAAGACAGATGATCTTTTCCATCATTCACCCCTTCAAATCCATAACAACAAGCATCCAATAAGAAAGAGAGAGATTCCTGCAACCCAATCGCACTGCCGCAGTTTTGCGGTTTGGCGGATAGTGATTGTATCGGAGAAACCTCTGCAAAGCATGGCTTTATAAACTTCCTCCGTCCTTAACCTGGTCTTTCTGAATATGAATGCGACCCTTCCTGCCACCCATTTCCTTGTCTCACGGTGGCGCATCTCCCGAAGGAGCCTGCTCTTCTTGGCAAGGTGCATATCCTCCACCGTCTTTGCAAAAAGGAAAAGGTATTTATAGGTGAGAGTGATAATGATAAGGAAAGTATCGGGAACCCTGAAGACCTTTAACGCTTTGATGATCTCCGGAAACGGGGTTGTATATAATAACAGGAAAGTGATGGATAAAGAATTGATGACACGGAGGGTGAGCATGACCATTCCATATAAACCCTCTTTTGTTATGCCGATTTCCTGAGGGATCGAGTAAATCCAAAATTCATATGGCGTTGAGAGACGGAGGAGCGTAAAAAGGACTTCTCCTTCTCCGAATAAATTAAGGATGGAGGGAAGGGCGACCAGGGAGCCAAAGATCAATCCGAACAAAAGGATCCTTTTATAAAGATGAAACACATTCAGGCGGGAGATGAGCATTAACGAGAAGACAAAAATTCCGATCAAGCCTTCTGATCCGATATTCTTTTTAAGGCTTACGATGACAACGAAAAAGATGAGGAAGAGGACTTTGATGCGGGCGTCGATCTTCTGGAAGAACCCTTCTCTTGAGGCATATTCCCACTGAGAGTAAGCTGTTTTGATCATCTCCGCCAGACGATCCATCCCTTTTTCGAGGAAAGGGGTTCTTAGGTTCCTTCCTTCAAGACGAAAGGAATTCGAGGAGGGACGATGCAACAAAAATGGTGGGATCTGGTCTCTCATAAATTGTTAATAAAAACGCAATAAATGATTTAACCTGTAGGGCAAGGCTTAAAAAAACCTCTAATAATTCCCATTTTGTCACTCCCGCGAAGGCGGGAGTCCAGTAATATTTAAACCTTATGGATTCCTGCTTTCGCAGGAATGGCATTTTTAGAGGGAGCCTTAACCTTGCAGTTGCATAAACGGCCACGGGTAAACCGCTCTCCAAGGCTTCGAATGGCGGTTAATCGGATGTTTTAAGGGAATCGCCGGACTTCACCAAAGGTGAATTCCAGTAGGGGTAAGATACGCGAGTGCCCTTCGGCCTGAAGGTTCGCCCCGAAGCCTTTCCGAACGGTTCACCCATGTCCGTTTAGCTCATTTTTTTACAATGTTAAGATTAAGTCTTGCTTTAAGCAACCTTAAAGGGTTGCCCTATAAAACATTTAATGCGTTTGTGTTAGTATCTCAGAAATAAAAAGAGAGCGTGACAATAGCTCTCACCTTCTCAAGTCCTTCGGCACCCTGCTGTTCCTTCTTTTCATTCAGGCCTTTGAGGGTTGGAAATTTTAACATCAACCCGAGGCTCCCATTCAAAGGCTTCGGAAAGGAGAACCTCAAACCCGGAGAAAGGTAAAGGATCGTTCCTCCGGTGGCTCTCTGTTTCTCCCTTCCTTCTTCATCCCTGGCAAGATTGAGAAGATTCAATTCAAGGATCCCATCGATCTTCGAGATGAAATTCTCAGGCTTGCCGTATAATTCGTAAACTCCAGCGAGATTGGCCCGCCATTCGTTTCCGAATTTGAAGCGGTCTTTCCTCGTAAAAATATCATAAGAGGTGTCAGCAACCAGGGTCAAGGCGCTGGTCAGTTGCCTTGTGGCAGCGATGCCGAACGTATAGGTCGGGCTTCCGAAACCGGGCTGCATTCCCGGATCGATATCCCCTCCAAGCTCTTTTCGGTTTTTCCCTGTGGGCAAGGTAAACCCACCGAACAGGGAGAGATAGGTGTTCTTTGCCCCTTCAAGAGTGATCGCAGTATCCTGGGCAGTGTTCAGGCGAATCCCTTTGATCGAGGGATTATAATTGAATCCAAGATTGAATAGAAATTTAACATCACCGATGCCTTTTGCAGAGCCGAGATCATCCTGCCTCTTGATATTGTAGGGAAGAAATAGACTCCCTGTTAGATAGGGCGTTATTCCGTAGGAGAGGCCGAGGTTGAAAAAGGTGAAGGAATCCTTATTGGTAGGTTCGGCAAAATTGCGCTTCTTCCATTCCACCTGCTCGATTCTCGAAGACAGGACAAAAGCGCCCTGCGGAAGCGTAAGGGGAGAGTTTGTCTCAATGGGGCTTCCCGGGCCCAAAGCAAGGCTCACTCCGCCGTGATGGGCCATCGCTGTTAAAGGCAGTAGTAAAAGGGTGAATACCAAAGACACGACCATTTTTTTCATCTCTCATTCCTCCTTATGATGAAGTTTTTCTTCTCGATTTCCAAAGGGCGTAAATTCCGAAAAGGCCGAAGATGAGGCTGATTCCTGTGATTAGTTTTGTGTAGGTTGCAACCAGGGGTTTGCTGAAAGATTCAAGCTGGAGCGCCTGGTCCACCCTGACATCTATCGTCACCCCGTGAAAGCCGTGGGTTGACTCACCCCAGACCTTAATCTTCCAAATCCCGGCCCTCTCAGGAGCAAAAGAGACAAAGCCGTTCTTGTCAGTTCTTCCTGTCTGGTGGGGCTGGCTGTCGCCCGGCCCGAACAATTCATATTCGGAATAACTTGCAGGGTTGTCTTTTGAGTAGAAGATCTTTACCGATATTCCCTTCTGCTGGACATCGTAGTGGATGGAGTGGCTGAAAACAGGAGGGATGATAAGAAATAGAGGAGTAATCAAAACAAGGATTATCAGGCCTATCTTTTTTGTCTTCATTTGGTCACCTCGAAGGTTAGAGTGGAGGTAATGCTTAAATAGTCCGCATCAGGGTCATTCTTCAAAGGCTCTTTGACGCTGACCGAAAGGAGTTGGTGCCCCTTTGTCAAAGGGATTTTTGCTCCTCCCTCCTTGTCCGTTATGGACATTTTCTGGTGGTCGCCTCCTTCCACATCCACTCCTGAAATCGGTTTGCCCTGATAGAGCACCCTGATCGGGAGGAGGACCCCTGTCTTTAATTCGAACGGATTTTCAAGAGGGATGATGTCGAGTCTCGAATCGATCAATGGTTTCGAAGCCGCATCGCTCCATGAGAGGAGAGCTTTGGGGTAGAAGAAAGACCGATTCGATTCGACGACTCTGCTTGCTTTTTTTTGGGCAGATTTTTCCAGCCGTAAATCGTTTTGGACCAGTAGCCATTGTCGATTTCTGCGAAGAGGAGGGAAGGCGGCTGGTCAGTTTTAAGGAGAAGACTAAAGGCTCTTTTTCCCTTGTTCACCTCGATCTCCTTCCCATGGAGGTCGAAAGCTTTTATATTTTTTACCTTTGAGAGATCGAATTCTTCTCTTTTGACTCCGTGGCCGAAGACAAGCAAAAGTTCATTTCCTTTTTTCTCAATCCAGAAATCATGGGCAAAAGCCGAGGAGGGGAAAATGAGTAAAAAAACGGCGAGAAGCAGGAACGCCGATTTATTTAAGTGGTTCAACAGCCCGGGTTGACTCTTAAGGATGATGGTGAAAACAAGGACGGTGATAGTCGCTTCGATGAGACCGAGGATTGTGAGGTGAGGGATCATCAAAGCGGGTATGGCTATTTTAAGAGGGAAGGGGAAGTAGGATGATGTTGCAGGATGGATTGTCGATTGCAGACCCAGTTCAATTGCTGTGATAAGCCCGCTTAAGTTGAGCGAGAGATAGGATGCGATTCCTCCAGCGATCGCTTTGGGGATGAGGCTCGGGAGGGTGAACAATCTATAGAGTCCGTAGCCTGTTATCGAACCCACAAAAGCGATATTAAAACAATTGGCTCCAAGAGCAGTGATGCCCCCTTCGCCGAAGACCAGGGCCTGAATGGCCAGTGCAACCGAGACTGCAATGATCGCCGGCCAGGGACCGAGAAGAATGGCTACAAGAGTTGTACCGTTGAGGTGTCCCGTTGTTCCGCCGGGAAGAGGGATGGCAAAGACCATGACCACGAGACTGAAAACAGATGCCATGGCAAGAAATGGAATCTGGGCGGTTTCGAGGTTCTTTTTAACTTTTCTGGATGCATAGATCCAGATGGGCACCATGGCCGCCCAAAGACCGCCATAGGTTACTGGTCCCAAATATCCGTCGGGTATGTGCATAAGTCCTCCTTGTCCAAATCCCCCCCATCCCCCCTTTGTTAAAGGGGGGTGAAGAGGAATAAAAAAAGCCACGAAGAGTTTCTTTCGCTTCTGCGAAAGCTTGGCCTTCGTGGCCTTGTTGTTCAAGTGACTAAAGTTAAGAGTGAACTAAAGTGACTAAAGTTGTGGGTAATCTAAATTGGTGATTGAAGTTTTTATGAAATTAAAGACTCTAACTTTAGGCATTTTAGTCACTTTAAACTTTAAAACTTTGAAAATTAAACTTCTTCCAGTACAATCCGGTGGTCGAGGAGATTCATCTCCTTAATTCGAGCTTTAACCCTTTTCTGTTCTCCGAAGATATTCTGGAGGTAGAGCTCCTCCTTTTCCGGGCGAAGAACGGAGATGTCCTCAAGGATCAACTCCTCTTTCCCTTCTTTCAGCAGGTATGCATTGGCCTCACACATGGGTTCCTCCTATATATTAATGGTCTCATAATTGTAACGACAACCTTGCTAAAATCCCTCCTACCCTTCCTTTGATAAAGGGAGGAATTACCCCTCTTTGGCAAAGTCGGTACGACTCGAAACCGAGAGGGGCGAGGGGAGATTTTTCGATGCCTATGTCAATTCAATTTTGAGAGCCTTAATAAAATAAAGTGTCCGCACATCCCTTTTTCAGTCCTGAATAATTTCCTTTATCCGTTTGACCAATTGGTCAATCAGATGGGGAAGGGGTTCCTTGGACGCTCCGATGATTTCCACATCGGGCATCTTTAAGGGAAGAAGACATTTCAAAGCGGGAGAGGACGTAATGGCCCCTGCCATTTTCGGCGTCAACTCCCCCATCATTGAATTGGCAAGGACGATGGCTGTTGTCCCCACGATCATATCCACTGTCTTAGCTGTTTGAACGATGGCGTTTTCTCCGGAGGCCCCCTTGTTTGCCCCTGCCTTCAACATGGCCCCCGTTGCCATGGCATTCGTTCCCAGGCCGATGACTTCGATCTCTTCTCCGAAGGTTTCCCGAAGACGTTTGATCATCAAGCCTCCGATGCCCCCTCCCTGTCCATCAATCACTGCAATCAACTTTTTCTTTTCCATATTAAAGCAATAAAAAAGCCACTCCCGGCCCCTCCTTCTGGAGGCGCTTCACCTTCGTGGCTGAATTTTATATAAACGGAATGAATCAATTTGTCAAACATTATTTTTCTAACAGAATTCTAAAAGGTCCTGAAATCGAAGAGTTCCTCCCACCATATAGATTATGGAACGAGGATGGACGAAAAGGGGCCTTCCAACGATGGAGAAACTAAAAAAGTTTCAGATTGAAGACTTAGCCGGAGGGCTTGAAGAAACTATTGAGGGAGGAGATACCTGAAATAGTGGTTGGAATATTACATAAAACGAGAAATCGTTTTTAGGTCTAGAAAATTGGCATATGGACCTTGGGAAATATATTCCACCAATACCTTTAGGAAAGCTTTCTTCGTCTGGGAGAAATATGAATTTTTAAGGAAAGCGAGATATCCACCTAAATAGGTTTTTCCACTCAAACTAATTGCCTTTAAGGTTCCGTCCTTCATCTCCTCTTCTGCAATAAATTTCGACAAAAAGCCAATGCCTTCTTCTTTTTTAATAAGTTCTATCAAAGTACTGACGTTTTCTGTCTCGATAACGATGTTTGGCTTAATTTTTTCCTGTTCAAATCTAGCAAGAATAAGCTCTCTCACCGCAGAACCTTTTTCCCTTAAAACGATCGGTTCATCTTCAAGGTCGGAGAAGCAAACACTTTTTCTGTTGGCTAACCTGTGATGAGGCCAAACCATTAAAAGAACCTCTTGATTATCAATCTTAATTAGCTCCAAACCTCTTTTTTTTATGAAATTAATACCACCGAGCAAACCAAAGTCTATTTCATATCTTAAAATGTACTTATAAATACCTTCTGAAGAATTTCCTTCCTTCAGTATTATTTTGACTTTGGGAATTTTTTTTTGAAATTGAGAGAGCAGAGGAGAAATAAAATATTTTCCATAACTTTTCCCAATTCCTAACCTTATGATACACTCCTCCCTTTTGCAAATATCATTTAATAATTCCTCTATTTCTGTAGCCAAATCAAAAACTCTTTTTGCGTACCCCAATAGGCGCCTCCCTGAATCGGTTAGTTCTACCTTTTTTCCAATTCTCTTGAAAAGTATTACTCCGTATTGCTTTTCTAAGGCTTTTATTTGTGCGCTTACAGTCGGTTGGGTAATTACCAATTCTTTAGCTGCTGCAGAGAAATTCTGTTTTTTTGCAGCAGCATAAAATATTCTCAAAAGATTAAGATTTAGCATGACTCACAAGTTATAGAGGAAATCTATATATAAATTAAAATAATCATCTTGACTTGTCAATTGTTTTTTTGTATCAATTTGGCACTTTGAAAAATTATAAAATTATAAAAATTGGGGGTATTCAGTTGACTCCAGTAATTCGTTGCTAAGCCGTTGAATCTAAATGTCTTTCTACTAATTTGGTCTGCCCATGGCCGAAATATGAAAAACTCATTCGTATTCAAGTAGATAGGCGTTAAGAGGTTGAGTCAACTGAATACCCCCATTATAAAAAAGATGGTCGAACAGCTTGTCATTCCTTCCTGCTTTCACGGGAATGACAGAAAAAGTGAACCTATAGAGACTTCGTTTCAAAGAGCTAAAGTGTTACATTTTTTTTATGTTCTGACAAAAGGGCGGAAGCAAGAAGAATAATCTACAATCGTTAACCTCAATCGGACCTATAAAGATAAGAAACTCGATTTCGTCGATTAGACTATCCGGGATGCACTGCAGAGCCTGCTGGGTTTCAGGATGGCCACGGATATGATAATGGCAATCGCGCCAGTCATGGATCAGGTTGGATACAAAGCCAAAGGAGTTGTCGGTGGACGCGGTGCTGTTGTGGCTGTCCGCTACCCTCATGAGAATATTTTAAGAGGTTCAGACTGCTGTCTCAGATGATAAAAAGCCCCCCTACGTTCTGCATTCGCAACCTGGGCGGCGTATGGGTTTTATGTTGAGCCTGTTGCTGCCTCTGAACTCTGGGTAAGACGGGCGGTTGCCAATGGAGTAAAGGGTTTCTGGGCCTTTGACTACCGGAAAATGATGGTTAGACTTCCATATCTTGTTTGGGTAGCCAGGAAAGGAGGTGGTTCAGGTGGTGGGAGAATGGTGAGAGGATTGATATATAAACTCAGTTTGGTGCATACTGACGAACACTTTGCTGAATAGACAAGAAAACTGGCAAGGTGAAGCGGGACATTGCAGTGCAGACAATCCTATTTTCACCAAGAACTTAGTTAAGATATTTTGAGTGAAAAATACAAACGAAAGGAGGGGCCATATTATGAGCAGTGATGATGGAAAGGTTGTTTGGGGCACAGCAGCTCCGGCTGGGATGTGTGCGCTTTCTACTGGAATTATGGGACTTTTTGCTCTCTTGATGGGTTGGGTACCTCCAGAGAGCCTTCCGTTATTGATCGCGTGGTTATTTGTCTGCTCGTTAGCACAGGTCATTGCCGCAATAATAGAGTATAGAAGGGGTGATACGGCGTTTGCCTTCTGCCTTCTATTTTTTGGCATAGTACTTCAGGGAGGAACAGCTCTCATGTTCTTAGTCAGAACCTGGGCACTCTCTTCAGGAATGGGGCAACTACCTCCGTATGTGGACGGATGGATTTGGTTAGGATTTACAATTAGTATCGCCACAATAATTCCTGCCATGTTACGCATCAGCTGGAGTGTTGTCGCTATAATTATCTGGGTTGATATAGCTGCCCTGCTGTTTGCACTCCTGAACCTCGGAGTAATTGGTGCCGAACTTACGCCGCTAATCGCCATAATGTTTCTAGTGTTCGGTCTATACATGTTTTACGCAGCAATGGCAGTTATGACCAATACTGTTTACCAAAAGCAGGTGTTTCCTCTGGGTGGTCCTTTGATCAAGTCTTAGTCCCGCTCAGAGTAAGACAAAACACAGTGTAGATGCTTAAAGGTGATTAAGGCGTGCTCCACATCAAAGGCAGAGTAACCTTTTAGAGATGAGAATATGCTTAAAACAAGGCTTTTAGTTGTTTCCAAAAACCCAAAGAAGATCTTCAGTTGTCAAATTGGAATTCTTCAAAATCTAATTTGGACAAAAGCGAAAGGAGGGAAAAACAATGCCTTACGATCGACCGATGTACGACTTAAACGAGAAAATGGATCTTGACCCCAATAACTACAAAGCCTGGGTGTTAGGGAACCAGTGGTACCCACCACCCTGGGTGCCATTATTTGTTGACCATCATTATTGCTATGGTAAATACGGAATGCAATATGGCCCCGAAGTAATATTTGACCCCAGAACCAAGGGCTGGGATTGGCGCTTTTGGAAAGGTGGCTTTTATCTCTCGGTAATACAACCAACTGAAGAGGAAGGAAAAAAGCGTGAGCCAATATGGCGCGAAAAGATGCGTAAAATATTGGAAAATCCGCAGGCAGTATGGGATAAACATAAAATACCAATGCGGAAAGAGATTGACCGAATTTTTGCCTCCGATCTTAAAGGATCGACCGACATCGACCTATGTGACCACTGGATGGAAACCTGGCATTATGGCAAGAAGGTCGAAGAAGCACACTTTGAACCGATGTACGCCCTCGGGTCGGGTAATATTACTTTCCGTAAACTGCTCAAACAACTATTTAATATTACTTCCGCCAACATAGAATATTCACAATTACATTCCGGGCTTGACAACGAGTATACCACTATAGTTGATAAACTTGCCAGAATAGCCGCTTTAGCTGCAGACATGGGACTCAAAGATACCTTCAAGGAGCCAGACGCAGAGAAACTGCTAGCGAAGTTGGCATCTGACAAAAAAGGAAAGGAATGGCTGGATAAGTTTGATCAGATGGTACATGAAGTTGGTTATATGAGACGCCGAGGCTTAGAGCTAGCTACCCCTACTTGGTGGGAAGACAAAACACTACCATTAAAAGATATTCAACGTTATGTAAATGAGGGTAAGACTACCGCTGGCAACCTTGATATGAAACCAGAGTTAGTAAAACGCAGGAAAAAATTAGAGCAAGAACTCTTAAATAAAGTACCCTCATCAGAGCGCGAAATGTTCCAAAAATTATTGGAATGCAGCCAAGCTTCGCATATTTTTAGCGAGGAACATACATTATATGTTGAGATGATGTTCTTTAGTGCTCTCAGGACAAGAGCTCTTGAATTTGGACGACGATTCGCTGCAAAGGGTATGATCGATGATCCTGGTGATACGGTATTTCTGCACCACGAAGAGATATTCCATGCTGGTATCATCCAAGAAAGGTGCGATCTAAGAACCTTGATAACAAGACGAAAAAATGAGTTCGCCGAATATCGGAAGCTTGAAGGGACTCTACCTCCTGTCTTGGGTGATCCCACAAAAATTTCAGAACTGGTTGATGCTGATGTCATATTCTCGGTTAGTGTTGCACCACCAATTGCAACACCTGAGGAAGTAGGAGCATCATTGGTTGGCTGTGCTGGTGCCCCCGGCGTGGTTGAAGGAATCGCCTGTGTTGTGGGCGGGGAGGAAGATTTAGACAAAGTCATACCAGGTACTATTCTCGTTGCCCCAGCAACCACTGCCAGTTGGACCCCAGTATTTAATGTTATCAAAGGAGTAGTTACTGATGGTGGAGGCTATTTGACTCACGCACTAATCGTTGGCCGTGAATTTGGAATTCCAGCCGTGGTTGGTACTCAAGAAGCAACCAGAAAGATAAAGTCAGGGCAGAGAATCCGGGTAGATGGCAATACTTGCCGAGTTTACATTTTAGACTAACTCTTAATTAGTAGACTTCAAAGTTGAGTAATTCTGCGTTGGCAGGTTATGCACAACGCAGAATTACTTACTCGAAGGTGAAGTATGGTTATCAAAGAATTTATAGTATGGCTTGACGAGTTGGGAAAAGAAGATACCCCATTAGTTGGGTCTAAAAATGCAAACCTAGGAGAAATGTTGCGAAAGGAAATGCCTGTCCCTATGGGCTTTGCGGTAACTACTGAGGCATATAATGAGTTTGTGTCGCAAGGAGGAATTATACCAGAGATTGAGCAATTCCTGGCTAAGTTTCCACAAGGTCCCCAGACACCCCGTGAGCTGAGAGAAACCAGCGAATTTATAGAAAAGCTCCACATGCAAAAAGAGCTTCCTCAAGTGATACAAAAAGCGATAATCAATGCATATAATAAGCTAGGAAAAAGATATAAATTAACTGATGTGGCAGTAGCTGTACGATCAAGTGCTGTTGCTGAGGATCTACCCACAGCCAGCTTTGCTGGTCAATATGATAGCTATCTTAACATAAGAGGCAAAGACGAATTGCTAAATAAAATAAAAAGATGCTTTGCAAGCTTGTTTACTGATAGATCAATCTTTTACCGTACTAAGAACAACCTCCCTATCCTTGGAATTTCAATGAGTGTCGTAGTTCAGAAAATGGTAGAAGCACGTTCCGCTGGTGTTGTTTTTAGTGTCCACCCTGGCACAGGTGATGAAACCAAAATACTACTCGAAGGCAACTGGGGTACCGGAGAAAGTGTTGTACAGGGTTTGGTTGTACCCGACATATTTGTTATCGATAAAGATTCACTTACCTGTGTAGAAAAACAAATAAATCCTAAACTAAAGCAGGTGGCAATAGAGAAGACGGGGACTCAGGAGCAAGACATTCCTGCAAATAAACAAACTTGCCAGTGCCTAGATGATGAGGAGATTATAAAAATTGCTGAGCTCGTTAAAGTTGTGGAAAAAGCATATGGTGTACCTCTAGACATAGAATGGGCGATAGACCAGAAAATAACCTTTCCCGATAATATTTTCTTTGTACAAGCTCGGCCAATCACCAAAATAGCGGAAAAGAAAGACGCCATTGACAGAATTTTAGATATTATGCAGAGTAGGTAATTAGTCCAATTATTTGCCACAAACCTATTCTTTACACTATCAAAGCCCTTGTTATAGACAATTGAAGATGAATATATTAAGAAAGCAACAGCATTAAAATGGACAAAGAAGAAATTAAAACGGCAATTTGCATGTGGTGCAAACCCCACTGCGGGGCTAAGCTGTATGTAAAAGATGGCAGGCTAATTCGGATGGAACCCTCAACCCACAAGGGTTGCCGCGCCGCCCGAGCCAAGGAATATTTCTACCACCACGATCGGCTCAAGTACCCCCTTAAAAGAGTTGGTGACAGAGGTAGTGGACGATGGGAACAGATATCCTGGAAGCAGGGCTTAGATGAAGTCGCTGCCAGACTTCAAGAGATAAAGGATAAATATGGAGCAGAGGCGGTAGCGGCCGGTGGTGGCACCAGCAGGACATATGAAGAATTTAGACAGAGGTTCTTGTACCTCTTTGGCAGCCCTAACGTCGCCTGGGGTGGTCAACAGTGTCACGGTAACTCTGCAGTAGTATCCTCAATGACTTTTGGTTGGTTCCCCCACTGGACAGAAACAGATAAGCTTGAGAAATCCAAGTGTATCTTTTTAATCGGGCGAAATCCTCCACCAAGCTTCCAGCATACATGGGAGGGTATACTTGCCGCTAAGAAAAAAGGATCTAAACTTATTGTTGCTGATCCGCGGCTTACTGAAACAGCCGAACAAGCTGACATATTCCTTCAGCTTAGGCCCGGCACTGACTGTGCTCTACTGATGGCGATAATCAATGTGGTAATAGAAGAAGAACTGTATGACAAGGAGTTCGTTACCAAATGGTGCCATGGCTTCGACAAACTGGCAGAGAGAGCTAAGGAATATCTGACAACGTTCAAGACATCGTAGACAGAAATAATGGTCACGACATCGTGGACACACAACTTTGAAATTATGTACCCAACGATGCCGTGACGCAAATCGAATAGCTCATCGCATTTGATACTTGTATTCTTCGACCTGGATCGTATCCAGAAAGAGCTTTAGCTTTTGTTCTTTGACATCGATAATAGCCACAACGTATTCGTACTGGGTTTCCGGTGGAGCGGAGAACATTTCACCGAAGATGTTCAACCGGCAGTCGCTTCGGATGAATCTCAC
>JAGXTA010000158.1 GCA_018333535.1 Deltaproteobacteria bacterium
TCCAGTTTCAGGATGTGAGGGGATTGCGGAAAGGGGCGCCTGTCTGGATTTTCGGAACGGAAGCGGGTTCTGTCAGAGAGATCCATCTGGATCGGACCCTCGGTGCGGTGGCGACGATCTCTCTCAAAAAGAGCGTCCAGGGGTTTATCAAGAAAGATGCCCGGGCGAGCATTTTGACCATGGGGCTTCTGGGTGACAAATATATCGAGATCAGCACGGGCTCTCCGGAAGCGGAGCCGATTGGACGGGGAGAGATGATCAAAGGTTCGGTTGCCGTCGAGATCTCAGAGGTGATGGAGATCGCCGGCGTCTCCATCGGAAAGATAGGCGATGTGATCAACAGATTGGATAACCTGATTTTGAAGATAGATGAAGGAGAAGGGACGCTGGCTAAATTTCTTACAGACCCTTCCATTTATGATAACATCAATCGAAGCGTCAAGACTTTATCCCTCACCCTGGAAGAGATCAAGGGCTCCAGGGGGACGCTCAAGATGCTCGTGGAGGACCCGTCCCTTTATCAGAGGATGGTCTCCGCTGTTTCCTCCGTAGAGGATTTTGCCAAAAAGACCAACGAGTCCGTAGGAGAAATAACCAGAAAGGTCAACGAGAGCAAGGGAACGCTCAAAAAACTGGTAGAGGATCCTTCCCTCTACGATAAAGCCCTGGCGACCGTTTCATCAATGGAACAGTTCAGCAAAAAATTGAACGATGAGACCGGCACCCTGAAGAGGCTGATTGAAGATCCACAACTCTATGAGAACCTCAATCAGGGGGCGGCCCGTCTCTCTTCCATTCTGAAAAGGATCGATCAGGGAGAAGGTCTGGCAGGATCATTGCTGAAAGATAAGGAGCTGATCAAAGAATTGGAGGAGACCCTCAATGAGTTCAGAGGGGCGGCGGGTGAATTAAAGGAGTTGCTGAAGGATATCAAAGCCAGTCCCAAGAAATATTTTAAGTTCAGTATCTTCTGAGAGATTTCTAAAAAAGTCTAGAAATCTCTGATTACATCCCTGCCTGCCGGCAGGCAGGGATTAGGGACCGATTACACAGATTAGAAATGGAGAAAGCGAAAAGTAGTTTTTCATAGCTCTTTTTAGTGGCTGCGTACAAATAACTTGAACAAGTGCATTTGCCAATGACCGTTTGTGGTGAGCCCTTCCTTCGACTTTGCTCAGGACATTCGGAAAAAAACCGTTCGTCCTGAGGTTCTCGAAGGATGAACGGCACCCTTCGACAGGCTCAGGGTGAACGGATTTCTTGTTCATGTTATTCATTCGCAGACCCTTAGGTTTCCACCACTTCATAAACGGCGAGGGGCGATGAACTCCCTTTCAACGAAACCTCTCCGAGACTCCGTAATTTGTAAGGATATCCATCAGGCAATTGGCGGGCGACTTCATCCGAGATAAGCATCGCAACCTTTAGGGACTTGGTTGATTCTTCGAGGCGCTTGGCGAGGTTGACGGTGAGCCCCAGAACAGTGGAATCCATCCGCTCGGAAGAGCCGATTGTTCCTAAGATGACCGTTCCGTAGTGAACGCCGATGCCGATCTGAATCGATTGATTCGCAGGAGAATCATTCTCGGTATTAAACGCCCTGACCGAAGCGAGCATCTCCACACCGCAGGCAACCGCCCGCTGGGCCGAATCGGCCCCTTCAAAGATACATAAGACCGCATCTCCGAGGAACTTGTCGATCACCCCCTGTTTGGCATTCACCACATGAGCGATCTCCTCATAGAGTTGATTGACAAGGGTAATCAGTTGGCCAGGGGGGAGGCGTTCCGATAAAGCGGTAAATCCGTGAATATCGCAACAGAGGATGGTCGCCCACTGCTGATCAGCCTCTCCCGGACGGATCGATCCAAGGCCACGGGATGCAATGCGGCGAAGATAAGCCGGAGGGACGAACTTTTCGAAGACATCCCTGGCCTCACGGATGGCCAACTCCAGGGATCGAAAGTGGAAGGCAACCGCAATGGTCAGAAAGATCGAGAGCCAGAACGAGGTGAACCAGAAGATTTGACCGCTGAATGGCACAGAAAAGCCTGAGGAGCGTAACACATCGTGAAATCCACCTAAAAACCATAATATCATACCCATGCCAAAAGGAAGAAGATAGGCAGAACTGGAACCTTCTCTCTTCAACAATTTCTTAACCGTAGCGAGACAGTAAAAGAAACCGACCGTTAAAGCAAAGAAGTGGATCAAAGGTCTGAGCAGTCTGGATTGAGGTCTCAGGATACCGGTGGCGACTTCATGGGGCTGAAGAGGGAGACCTAAAAACCATGAACCTTTTCCCACAAGGGCCAGTAAAGACAGAATTAAACTTATTCCAATCAGGGCTTTGGATAGCCGGCTTAGTTTCATATTGGCGAGAGATGAAGTGAACCAGGCCCAGCTTGCCGGCAGGAGGGCCAGTGCGGCGAGATCGATCCGATACCCTAAAAGGATGGATTGGGGCGATTTCTGGAAGCCATAGATGACCCAACCCAGGAAGAGGAAGGTGGAAAGAAGATAAAAAAGAAAGAGGCTCCTTAGAGGACGGTATTGGCGATAGAGGATCAAGGTGACCAGGCAGAGAATTGCCATGACCGCATTGGCGATCAAACCGATAAAGGGTCCGACACCGTAATGAGGAATGAGATTGGGTAGCATTATTTGATTCCATCAAGAATATGCTTCAGAAAAGGTTCCTCATGCTTCATACCATCTCACCTCTTTTTCCACATAGGGTTGGATATAGGGGCTTAAACTTCCATTCGTAATTAACTCCACTTTCTTTCCGAATAAGCCTTCGAGATCAAAAACCAAACCCATAAAGTTATCGAAGGTTGGCTCTTTAAACTCTACCAGGAAATCGACATCACTATGTGGTTTCTGGGAACCTCTCACATGTGAACCGAACAAACCAATTTTTTTGACCTTGTATTTTTTCAAAATCTCCCTGTTTTGCTTTAGAAGATTCATAATCTCTTTCTCTGTAAGTTCTTTCCTTGTTTTTATTCTGTTCATTGTATTTCTCCAATTCAGACTTCAATTTGCCTGTAGATACTGTCAATCTTTTCCTGGAATTCAATGGTTAACCGAACAGCTTTTGACACTTTCATATAGTGGTTGATCTCATCAAGGGATAATTTTCTACCTTTTCTATCCTTCAGATATTTCTCCATCACCTGGTATGCGCCGATTCGGTATTCCCAGACTTCTTCTGAAACGCCCTCAAAACATTGATCTTTGTTTATGAAAACCTTCTGGTCTTCTTCGGCATAAGTAACCTTTTCAACCTTATTGGAGCCAACATTAGGGAAACCAACCTCAGTTTCGTTAAGAGATGAATGTTTAAGCAGATGAAGACCAACCAGTTCTTTTCCAAGGTTGCTTAATCCTTTGAAGGAATCATAACTCGAAGGCAAAGGGATCCTCGGAAAATCAATTTTGAGAAACTCCTCGTAGCGTTTTCGGTAGGAGGGAGAGAAAAGAACAGCATAGATGTAAAAGAAGATTTCTTCTGGAGCGGGTTCAGAACCATGAGAATTTTTTATGGCTTTGAGAAATTCAAGATTGAAATTTGAAACACACCATGTTTTCGTTTTGCCTTGTAGGGGCAATTCATGAATTGCCCCTACAGATTCATCGGGGTAGAGGTAAAGGGGGAAGAAGTAACAGTTATCTTTTGAGGAGACCAGAGTCTTATCTGTAACGAGATTGGTTACAAAAGTATGTCGCCAAATAGGATCACGCAACCTTCTGGTAAGGTTCAGCCCAAGATTTTGCTTATTTAGGATGTGTTGCATAACATCCACTCTATCTCTATCGATCAGCAAGGATTCATAGCAGACCCATCTGTTATCAAAAGGTCGGTAAGCATAATGATAAATGTTGTCTTCAGGTTTTTGGGCTTTAACTTTTTGTCTGGCCACGGCCAATTTCCAGCTTCCTGTATCTTTGAGATTCAAACTTTGAGCGATTAACTCGTCGGGTAACTTTCCAGTAAATATCCGCAGTCTTTGAATTATTTCTTCTTTTGTAAATCCCACCACAAAGTGATCCCGATGTGTCTTAACTCCTTCAGTCCACTCCTTAAAGATCTCCGTTACTTTCCAGAACTTTTCGTACTCGGCTTGCAAGGCAAAATCCTTTGGAACAAAGAAGTAGTATGGGGCGACAGGTTCAAGTTTTTGCCATTTGGTTGTTTCCATGTCATTCTCAAAAAGATATTCGTATTTCCCCTCCCTAAGTCCCCAGAGGTCGGCATAAAAGACGGTGGCTAACTTCTTTTCGCTCATAATACCTCTTCCCCATTTATCTTTAATGTAGGGGTAATTCATGAATTACCCCTACAATGATCATTCATAAACTTCCTTCCAATATGTATCGTGGTTTAAATTGAAATTTCTCGATTTCGGGTTTTCCCTGTCCAAATCCCATTTCAAGGGATTATTTTGGACATATTCCCTAATTTGGGTTAGTTCATTTTCGTTTCGTATGATATGGTCATAATAATTGCGTTGCCAAAATGGTTGGCCAGTGCGATTTAATATTTGGTTGAACTGTTTTGCTGTATTCATTTTGAAATAACCGATTACTTTGGGTAAAAGCATTCTACGTCTATTTTGTAGTAGGGGCAATTCATAAATTGCTTGGAGAGGTAGGGGCGATTCATGAATCGCCCCTACAATGAATATTATCCCATGTATATGATTCGACATAATGATGAATTCATCCAATTTTATATCTGGAAATCTTGCCTCCAGTTTACCCCATTGCATTTGAAGAGTCTCTTTGAGTTTTGGAAATATTTCAAAAATGGGCTCTCTATTATTTGTACATATTGTTATAAAATATGCCCCTCCTTGAGAATACTCGTAATCTCTCAATCGAAGGGATCTTCTATGCTTTCTCTCCATATTTTACAAACAGAGCAATGGCAACGCCTTGCTGGATGTCAAAGACATTTTCATCCTTGCCACCATCGGGTGTCTTTTCACCGATTCTTGAAGAACCGTGAAGATTCAGGATGTAAATCTCATCAAAGGTTTCAAGCAATTTATTCCTCATCCCTCGATGGATTACGCCGGAGAGGTAGGAGTTGTTGGTGATAAATCCAAGGATTCCCTTGCCTGCCTGAGCGATCTTCCAATGGGCAAAGCGAATGAACTTGATATAATCGTCTGAAAGGGGCTGAATATTTCGTTCATCCCTTACATCCTCTTTATATTCATCCATCAGGTCTTCGATGAATTCTGATTTATTCTCCGAACTCACCGAGTAGGGTGGATTGCCAAGGACAACCAGAATCGGGACCTTTTCTTTGATACGCTTTGCTTCCTGTCCTTCCTTGGCAAGGTCAATGAGAAAACTTATCTGCTTTGGGTCTTTTATCTCAAGGGTGTTGGTCAGGTAAAATTGAAACCGTTTATCTTCCTTAAACTGGTAACCCATATCTCCCAAAACCATGGAGACCTTGAAGTGACCTACTGTATAAGGGGCGACAAGAATCTCAAAGGCGTGGAAATGGGGAAGAATATGTTCCTCGATGTAGGATTTGATTAAACCTCCCTTTTTCCTCTCTTCCAATTCTCTTTGAACCTGCTTGATGGCCTGGACAACAAATGTGAGAGTGCCAGCGGCAGGGTCGAGGATGGTGACATCGTTTGTGGCAATGCCTTCGCTCTTCCCAAATTTCTTTTTTAGAAGCTTATGAATGGACCTTACAATGTAGGAAACAACCGGCAAGGGTGTATAGTAAACTCCAAGTCGCTCTCTCTCTTTGGGATTATAGGTTGCAAGGAAAGTCTCGTAGAAATGGATGACAGGGTCTTCATCCCATCGGGTGGTCTTGAATTCTTTAAGAATTGATGAGATATTGGCTTTTTCAAGTGTCTGGATTATATCATCGACAATCCAGGCAAGGGATTCAGGGAAATGAGGCCCGGTCATGGAATGGAATATTTCTTTTAGAAGGGGCAAGCTTTCAGGTATGGACTTCCAGGCAGTTTCTCTCTTAAACCCATTTTGTACCTTCATTCTTGCGGCAAAAAGCCCGTATGTAATCGTCTGAGCATAAAGATCGGCAAATCTCTCCTTTGTTAAGGTCTCAATCAGTTCTTCCTGAAAGGCTTTATAGAATCTTGTGATCTCATCATTCTCTTTTGAAAGCTCCTCCTGCAGGATGTGTCCCAGGAAACGGGTCTTTTTGGCGAGTTCTACTGATAGGCCAGAAGACTTCTGAATCTCAGGTGTTGAAAAGGAGAAAAAATTATCTAAAAGTTCATGGAAGGCATCTAATTTCTCAGGGGAAGGGGGAGATTTTAAACTTTTTAAAGTAAATTGACGCCCAACCTCCACCTTGTCTTTTCGATCAGAAAATCTATAAAGTCTGAACTCTAAAAAATTGGTTAGGATAAGATTTGGTAGAGAATCCCGATATCGTTTTAATTGTTCAGATTCTTCAATTTCTTCGAGGGTGGTGTCAGGTGGTTTGGCTTCGATATATCCAATGATTTCGCCATTTTTGCCAATTCTAAAATCAGGGATTCCAGCTTCTGTCTTTCTGGGTGCAACAAGGACATTTACTCCTGATTGGGTTTGGTAAAGTTGTGAACAATCTTCAATGAGCCTCTTAAGGGAAGGATAAAAACTTTCTTCCCTGAAATTGCCATCGGTGTAAATCTTATGGATATCCCTAAAGTAGGCACCAAGGAATTTCTCTAATTTGTTTTTCTCTTTCTTGTCCATCTTTTTCACCTTGACAGGAAAAACCCACCGCACGAAATATGCGCCTTAAGATGGTAGGAAGAGTTTATCAAATTGGAACAAATGAATCAATTGGAATTTAGATGGTGGTTCTTTTCAGAAAAACCTGCGGCTTTAAGCTTCTAACGAATAATAATCTTTTCCTTCTTTTTCGCTTACCCTGACCTTTCCCTCCTCCTTTAAAATTTCCAGGTGGCCGACGGCTTCGGAGATGCCCAGGAAGATCTCAAAGGGAGGGACGCCCGGGAAAAGATCGAGGGTGATCTCATAGGGAGTCTTTTCTCCTTGAGAGAGAAAGGAAAGGACGTAATCCATTCGTTCTTGATGGTGTCCAGTGATCTTCCGGATCAGACCCTTAGGATCGCAGACCTCTTCTCCGTGGCCTGGAAGGAGGAGATCGACATCCAGCTTCTCAATCTTTTTCAAGGAAGAGAGATACTCCTTGAGACCCGGGTAGCTAAGGGGCGATCTGCTGTCCGGGACATATAAGACGGGATTGGGGGTGATCTCTTTCAACAGGTGGTCGCCTGTGAAGAGGGTCTTCTTTTCCGGCCAATAGAAACAGACCAGTCCAGGGCTGTGGCCAGGGCAGTGAATCGTCTTCAAAATCATTGAGGCAAAAGGAATGGTTTCTCCATCCTCTAAGAAGAATGCCTCATCCAGGGAGTCGGCCATCTTCTGAGCGGATTCGATAAAACGGATGGCCTTATTGATCAGACCTTCCGGAACGCCATTTCTCAGAAGAATTGATTTCAGAGGGG
Organism: Deltaproteobacteria bacterium; assembly: GCA_018333535.1. Taxonomy (GTDB): domain Bacteria; phylum Desulfobacterota; class BSN033; order BSN033; family UBA1163; genus RBG-16-49-23. The sequence continues at coordinate 7,524 of JAGXTA010000158.1, forward strand.
CGAAGGAGTGAATGACCGAGCGAATTCTTCCGTACTCTTTCGGATGAATATAGATGGGAGCGCCGGAAAGTGAGGATATTTTTTGGGCCTGCCCGTAATGATCGATATGACCGTGGGTGATCAGAATTCGCTCGACCGATGAAATAGGAAACCCTAACTCGCCCATCTCCTTTTTCAGCATCTCAAACGAGGCATCGGTCTTAATCCCCGTATCGATGAGGGTTTTTGGAGAATCGTCGATGAAGAAGACATTCGTGGTCTTCATGGGGAAAGGGATGGGAAGTTCGATCTTATAGACCTTTTCAAAAAAGTTACGGATCATCTCTTTCTCCCCCTCGCCCTTTCAATGGCGGCTTGAGCGAGAAGAGAGATGGGATCGATGACCGGGACAGGGATATCTCCTTCTTTCAAAACGAGAGGGATTTCTGTGCAACCGGCGATGATGGCCTGGGCGCCCTGTTTCAAGAACTTTTGGGAGACCTCGAGAATCAGATACCTGGAGCCTTCAGATGGGCCGATGGCTTTGATCCCCTTTTCCCCGTAGATGGCCTCCATCACCCACTCCTTCTGAACAGCGGGATCTAAAAGGAGTGAGTTTATCCCGATTGCGGATAGGGCCTCTTGGAAAAGACCGGTTTGAATCGTTCCCGTTGTTGCGATCAAACCGATTTTGCGAACTCCCTTTAATCTCTTCTTGATGTGATTGACCGTCTCCGTAACAATGTGAAGAATGGGGATATTTACCTTCCCCTGCAGGGGATCATAGTAATAGTGAGCGGTCACACAGGGGATGACGATGAAGTCCGCCCCTGCCTTCTCCAGAAGTTTTGCGCTTTGAATCAGTTGAGGAAGAGGGCTGGGCCCTTTCCCCTGAATGGCAAGGGTTCGATCGGGAATCTTGGGGTTGTTGTCGATGAGAATCCGGAGATGGTCCTGATCCTTTTTGACCTTGATGCCTTTAACGATCTTTGTGAAGAGATCGATGGTAGCCTCAGGCCCCATCCCTCCAATAATGCCAATGATCTTTTCCTTCATATTTTTGTTTAGAAAATAAGGGTTTCGTTATACGGTCAGGGCTAACCTGCCTGCCGGTAGGCAGGGGCTTCGTCACCTTAACCTTATCCAAACACTCGGAGTATTTTCATGGTTCGATGGTGACGAACCCGTCGTGAAAGATTGCCTATAAAAATCCACTCCTTCTGGTCTAAGCAGAAGGAGTGGATGCCTGAACCAAGAGGAACTTATCTAACCAGAAGGTCATCCGGCAACTTCTCTCCCTCTGTCTTCCCAACCAGCACTGCTGCCACAGCATCATCGGTGACATTTACTGCAGTTCGGGGCATATCGAGAATCCGATCAATCCCTGCAACCAATGCGATCCCCTCAATGGGGACACCGATGGCGCCCAGAACCATGCTCAGCATGATCAGCCCTGCTCCCGGAACCCCTGCTGTTCCGATGGAGGCCAAGAGCGCTGTTACTCCGATCAGGAAATAGTGGTGAAGAGAGAGGGAGATCCCGAAGGCATTGGCAAGAAAAACTGCGCAGACTGCCTGGTACATCCCTGTGCCATCCATATTGACCGTGGCACCCATCGGAAGGACGAAGCTTGTTGTCCCGTCTCCCACTCCGGCAGCCCTTGTCACCCGCATTGTGACAGGAAGCGTAGCAGCGCTACTGCAGGTGCTGAAGGCAAATATAGGAGCCTCTTTAATCTTGTTGAGATAATGATAGGGTCTAATCTTGAAGAGCCTGAGAAGCCCCGCATAGACGACAAAAACCTGAATGGCAGTGGCAAGATAGACGAGAAAGATCAGATAGGCATATGGTTTCAGAACAGATAGGCCATGGGTTCCAACGGTCCAGGCCATCAGGGCAAAAACACCGATCGGGCCATACCAGAGGACATAGCCGACAAGTTTATACATGGTTTCGGCGAGAGCCTGTAGGAAATTTTTTAAAGGCTCTGCCGGTTTTCCAGCTGCGGCCATGGCCATTCCCAGAACGATGGCGAAGAAGATGATGGGAAGGACGTCCCCTTTCGCCAAAGAATCAAAAGGGTTGGTGGGAATGATAGCTAGTCCCACATCGACCAGTTTAGGCGGAGCTTTTATTTCCACCTTCTTCAACTCTCCGGTAGGAAATCCTATTCCAGCTCCACTCAACCCTGCAATGACCAGGGCGATGATCATTGCGAGAATGCCTGTTACGTAATAGAAAGAGTATGTTTTGCCAAACATCTTACCCAGTTTTTTTCCGGTGAAGGCGGAAACCCCTACGGCCAGGGTGGAAAAGATCAATGGGACAACAAGCATTCTCAGGAGATTGATGAAAACGGTTCCCAATGGCCTGAGTTCAGCGGCGGGTTTACCCACAATAGCACCCACGAGAATGCCGACCACAAATCCAATAAGAATCCAACCCAACACACCTATCTTTTTCATAGTTCACCTCCCTCTTTAAGAAAAAAGGTTAAAAGTTTATTCATTCACCTCCTTTCTCTCCCGATTTAGCTGCTTCCCTCCTAAAATTCATAAGCCATGCTATTCCTTTTTTATGGAATTGTCAATTTTTTCGGACACCATTCATAAGTGAAAAAATATTTTCCCTGTAAACCGAGCTCCCATAAAGAAATTTCCGAAAAAGTCCAGAAATCTCTGTTTAATCTTTTTTTGGAATCCCTGCCTGCGGCAGGCAGGTGTGTAATCAGAGGTCTCTGCTAAGGATTTGAAGGGTTTTTCAGAGACCCCTTAAATTTTACTTGACAGTACAAAATATTGTGTTAACTTCTTTATTGGCACATAGATATTGTGCCTGCTTATCGCAGACAGGGTAAGCAGGGAAGAGAGGGATGGAAGTGATTGACCTGACACAGAATGCGGTCGCCGTGCTTGAGAAGCGATACCTGCTAAAGGATCTTCAGGGGAATATCGTTGAAACACCTGAGGATCTTTTCCGGCGGGTCGCCAGGAATATTGCCCAGGCAGACCGGCTTTATGACCCTTCCATCGATCTCGCTTCCGTTGAAACGGAGTTCTATGACCTGATGGCCTCGCTTGACTTTCTTCCCAACTCGCCCACCCTGATGAATGCGGGCAGGGAACTCCAGCAGCTCTCCGCCTGTTTTGTTCTTCCGGTGGGGGATTCGATGGAGGAGATCTTCGATGCGGTCAAACAGATGGCCCTGATTCAGAAGAGCGGCGGTGGAACGGGATTTGCCTTCTCAAGGCTCAGGCCTAAGAATGATGTGGTGGGTTCCACCAAGGGGGTTTCGAGCGGTCCGGTCTCCTTCATGAGCGTCTTTGATAATGCTACGGAGGCGATCAAACAAGGGGGGACACGAAGGGGCGCCAATATGGGCATTCTGCGGGTGGATCATCCGGACATTCTCGATTTTATTAAATGCAAGGATGAGGACCACCACTTCAACAATTTCAATATCTCCGTGGCCGCCACGAATGAATTCATGGAGGCCGTTGAAAAAGGTGAAAAATATCTCCTCCGAAATCCGAGGACGAAGGAGACGGTCGGTTTTCTTGATGCGAAAGAGGTCTTTGAGAAGATGGTCTATTATGCCTGGAAGAACGGGGATCCAGGGATCATCTTCATCGACCGGATCAATCAGTACAACCCCACTCCTCAGGTGGGAGAAATCGAGAGCAGTAATCCATGTGGAGAACAGCCGCTGCTTCCCTATGAATCCTGCAACCTCGGCTCCATCAACCTTGCCCATATGGTTAAAGATAGGGAGATCGACTGGGAGAGGCTGAGTTCGGTCACTGAAGGGGCGGTCCACTTTTTAGACAATGTGATTGACATGAACCGCTATACCCTTCCCCAGATCGAGGCCATGACCAAGGCCAACCGGAAGATCGGCCTGGGCGTGATGGGTTTTGCCGACCTTTTGATTCAATTAGGAATTCCCTACGATCATCCGAAGGCTTTTGAGATCGGAGAGAAGGTGATGGCATTCATCCATGAGCGAGGGTGGAAAGCCTCCAGGGAGTTGGCCCTGAAAAGGGGAGCGTTCCCCAATTTTCAGGGCAGCGCTTTGAAAGACCGATGGGATACAATGAGAAATGCGACGGTCACAACGATTGCTCCTACAGGGACGATCTCCATCATCGCGGGAGCGTCCTCCGGGATTGAACCCCTCTTTGCGCTGGCCTTTGTCCGTCATGTCCTGGATGGAAAAGAACTTCTGGAGATCAATCCATTTTTTGAGGCGATCGCTAAAGAGGAAGGATTCTATTCGGAAGAACTGACGAAGAGGATTGCTCAACTGGGCCATATCGAGGACCTTGAGGAGGTTCCGGAGAAGTTCAGACATCTCTTTGTCACGGCCCACGACATCTCTCCGGAAAACCATATCCGGATGCAGGCCGCCTTTCAGAAATATACGGACAATGCGGTCTCAAAGACCGTCAACTTTCCTCACGAGGCCGCAGTGGACGATGTGGCAAAAGTGTATGAGATGGCCTATCAGTTGGGTTGTAAAGGAGTGACGATTTACCGGGACAGGAGCCGGGAGAAGCAAGTCCTCTATAAGGGATTGGGCGCTTCGGAAGGAGATCGTACTGGGGCCAGAGAGGACTTGTCGAAAATGGAGAGGAAACCGAGGGCGCGCCGGGATGTGATCCATGGTTCCACCTGGAAGATCCGGACGGGTTGCGGGAACATCTATGTGACAGTCAACGAGGATGAGGACGGGCACCTTTTTGAGATCTTCAATCAGATAGGAAAGGCGGGGGGATGTGCGGCCTCCCAATCGGAGGCGCTCGGCCGCCTGGTCTCCCTTGCCTTTCGATCGAACATCGAACCGGAAGATATTATCCGGCAGTTAAAGGGAATCAGTTGCCATATGCCCGTCTGGCATCAAAACGGAAAGGTCCTCTCCTGCTCGGATGCTGTGGCCAAGGCGATCGAATGGCACATTCAAAAGATGAGGACACAAAGGGGCGGTGCCATAGAGAAGGAGATATTGTTCAACCATCCTAAAGTCGGCATGATCCGAAACCAGGAAAGAAAAAATCCGACGCAGGGAATGAGTGGCGTTTTTCTGAGAGGGGCCTGCCCTGAGTGCGGAGGCCCGCTCATCTTCGAAGAAGGCTGTGTGAAGTGTTTCTGTGGCTATTCGGACTGCGGATAAGAATCCGTCGTGCATAGGGCATAGGGTAGTTCACCATTTAATCTTTCTTTCCTTTTCACAAGAAGCCTCATACGAATAGAATATAAGAGCATGCATACCAGTCTGGATAATGTCTCATTTAGGGTGGTTTTATCCCCCTTTGGCAAAGGGAAGGTGTGAAAAAATCATAAAATGGATAAAAAATGTTTGACATAGCCATATAGCTATGGTATACTCCTTTCAATTTTGAAAGGAGGCGCTTTCCATGGGATACCTGACCAAGGTCCAGGTGATCGAACGAGCCAAGGGGCAGCGGCAGTTTTATTTGATATGCCCGGCTCCTTTGGCTCAAGCTTTGGAAATGGAAAAAGGCGAAACCATTGAGTGGGTCGTCGAAGATAAGTGGACCCTGAGAGTGAGGCGGGTCGAGGCCAGACCAGCCCAAACAGAGCGGAGGTCCCATGGGAAAGGATAAATCCAGCGCCGTTGTTCTGGGAGTAGAACCAAAGCCTGCGGTGCGACGGAAGCTGATCAATCGCCAGCAACTGTTGCTGCGCCCTGTCGAGGTGGAAAGATTGATTGAAGAGGGGCATTCCGTTCGGGCGATCTGGGAACTGGTGGGGCGGTTGAATCTGGACTCCTTCTACGCTGACATTGAGGCGGTCGAGGGAGTGGCAGGCCGACCGGTATGGGACCCGCAGTTGCTGATCAGTTTGTGGATCTATGCTTATAAGGATGGGGTCAGTTCGGCGCGGGAGATAGCGCGGTTGTGTGAGTATCATCCGGCCTATCAGTGGTTGACGGGATTGGAGGTGGTCAACTACCATACGTTGGCGGATTTTCGGATTCGTCATAAAGAGGCACTGGACGAATTGTTTATGGGGGTATTGGGTGTGCTCAGTCATGAGGGACTGATTACGCTGCAACGGGTGATGCACGATGGGACGAAGGTGAAGGCTTGCGCGTCGGACAAGAGTTTTCGTCGCAAGGCCACGCTTCAGGATCATCTTCGTTTGGCTCGTGAGCAGGTGGAGCAGATGGGAGATCCGGAGTCGGAAGAATTGGGTCAGCGGGTGGCCAAGGCGCGGCAGCGAGCGTTGCGCGAGAAGCAACAGCGCCTTGAGGATGCGGTCAAAGAGTTGGAGCAGATCGAGGAGTCTCGGTCCAAGGGTTCGAAGGATAAGGACAAGCAGGTGCGAGTCAGCACGACCGATCCGGAAGCCCGAGTCATGTTGCAAGCCAAAGGTGCTTATGGGCCAAGTTATAACGTGCAGATTTCGACCGATGCGCAATCCAAGATCATTGTGGGGGTGGGGGTGACTCAGTCTCCCACGGATGCGGCTGAATTGGAACCGGCGGTGGATCGAGTGGAGACCAACTTGGGCCAGAGGCCTAAGCAGATGGTGGTGGATGCGGGCTTTATGAATCAGGCGGCGATGGAGGCGATGGACGAGAAGCAGGTTGATTTGATTGGGGCCTTGGCGCAGCGAAGCGGAATTTCGGTGAATCGTTTGG
>JAGXTA010000159.1 GCA_018333535.1 Deltaproteobacteria bacterium
CCTGGTGGATTTGGCTCAGCAAAGAACCTGGCCTTCCGATTGCTGGAAGCTTGGCGAAATGCCCGCATGACTCAAGCGGATATCGCCGTAGCGCTTCAAAAACGATTCCAAATCCGTTTTGATTCCTCTTGACCCACTCAATTGCCCCAGTTCTCTCCTCCCCCCCTGACAACCTGAACTCTGATTACGATCCCAATCCACGGATCATCGGCCTCTTATTCCCTTCTTCTTGGGTCCTTCCATCCCAACAACCTCCTACATGGATACACCGCCTCCCCCCACCCCCTGACTCTTCATTGCTGTACCCGCCAGATTTACTTTGACAAATTCCCGGGAAATTGAGACAATCAGAACCGGGAGGGGGCAATGAGCACGGGTCCAAATACCGGTTTTGAGATCATGTGCCGGGGCGTCAGGACAAAGAAACTCAATCCTGTCTTCAGGAGCGCCAAATCTCATTGTGACATTGTCCCCACCCTCCGCCTATGCCGGAAAATAAATGACGGAACCGCATTTAACAAATGGCTGCACCGGATCGCCGATAAACCCGGCTCCCGTTGAGTTTTACGTTAGGCAAACCGCAAAACACGAGGAGATGATATGATTCCTAATGCAGTTATCCTAAGTTACCCGTATTCTGGCGCTCTTTACGCCTTTCTAAGCGATCAGTTGGGCGCTCACCATACGCGGGAGTGAGGGTCGGACCAAGGTAACCATTTGACATATTTAGTGAACGGCGGATTAATGCTTGTTTTTTTGGTCTTAGAACTGCTTTTTTAAACTTAAAATTAACCCTCTAAGGTTATAGAGTTGGCAAGGGCGAACCGACATTATCTCCACGGCTATGTATGGCACATTACTCATCGGTGCCATAAAAGGGAATTCTTGCTAAAGTTTGCCCGAGATCAGCGTCGATGGTTACAGTGACTTTTTGAAGCAAAGAAACGTTTTGGAACCTCCATCCTGAACTACACGGTGACCTCCAACCATGTTCATCTTGTTATTGGGGACGATAAAGGAGAAGAAGTCATACACCAAACGATGCAATTGGTTGCGGGTAGGGTAGAGCAAGAGTATAATCATAGGAAGAATCGCAAGGGTGCCTTTGCGGAAAAGGTATTCAATCATCGATTACGAGAGTCTGATTGATTTCTTTAATGCTCAGAGTATGGATGAATTGAGGAAGACGTATAGAGGCTGGGTGGGAGAGGCGTTGGAGAAACAGAGCTACCGTAAGCGGGAGCCGCAGTGGACAGAGAGTATAGCTGTTGGGAACGAGGTCTTCATAAGAGAAACGAAAGAAAAGCTTGGGATCAAAGCGATAGAAAGAGAGAGGATGAGAATCATGAAAAGGATTTCCATTTGGCTGGCTTGTGTATTTTTGTTTGGAGGGGTAGTGGATGCCGCCGCCAAGAAAGACTTAGAAATTCAGGGGAAAAGGATGGTCTCTCAAAAACCGCCGTTTACTTCAATGGCGCCCTCGGGTTTGCGACTCATCCATTCCTTCTCTCACGATAACCCAACCGAGAGTTCACTGACGCGGGTCTATTTTTATATAAAAGACAGGGAGAAAAAGGCGGAGGAGATGCTCATCGTTCAGATCGCGGATAAGACGAATCCTCAGGCGTTGCCCATGACCGCTCCGTCGCTCAAACCCTACAGCGAGAAGAGGATGTATTCGAAGGGGAAGGTCAAAAGGGGTGATTTAGAGATAGAACATCTGACCCAGTTGATGGCATGGAACCCCGATGCCACATCCCTCCAGCCCATCATTAAAAAAGGGTTCACCATTCCACCCCACTGGGCACTTCAGGGACAGTTCCAGTTTATCTATCTGGGAGAACACGGTGTCTTTGTCCGGTATTCAAAGGAGGTCAACTCCTTTGGGATAAATGTCTCGAAGGAGGGAAAAGACTGGGAGAAGGATGTTTTTTCCGGAAATGAGAAGAAGGTTTACGAGGTTTTTAAGAAAAGTTTCATGGAGATGGTGAATTCGATTCAAATCAGGAACTAACAATTCCGCAGGAATATTGGAATAATGGAATGTTGGAAAATGGGTTTGATGGACAATAACTGGTTTCCAAACGAAAGAAATATCCTATAAAATGGTCAATATCTAACCAACCCTTTGCCTCCCCCATTTCCCTTGCCCTAATGCTTCAGTGAAACAATCTATAAATTACTTAAATATTAGCAAGTTAGGGTTAACCTTACAGAAAATGGTCAATGTGGATATCTGGCACTTATTTTGCAACTTCCACCTTTCATGCCGGAGTCATTTCTTGGAGACCTCTCTCAGGTCAAACTTTTCGATATTCTCAAACCTTTGTTGACCGAGAAGAAGACTGGAAGGGTTAACATCAAAGGGAAAGAGGATGGAGAAATCTATCTGGAGAGGGGGGACATCATCGATGCGAGAACAAATCATTTTACAGGCGAGAATGCATTTTTTCCGATTATGAGCTGGAAGACCGGAAGAATCTCGTTTGATCCGGACGTCTTTCCAAAAGAAAAATCCATCCCCATCACGACCGAACAACTTCTTTTAAACTGGTCATCCCGAAAACAGGAATTTGAAAAGATCAAAGAGGTCATCCCATCCACAAATAGTATTTTCCGTCTCTCCCTCCAGAAGGATGGAAAAGAGAAGAATATCAGCGCGGATCAATGGAATGTCCTGGTTCTATCCAATGGGACAAAAACCATTTCGGAGATTGCGAAATCGCTTGAGTGGGATGAATATAAGCTCTTGAAAACGGTCTACCATCTCATTCAGATAGGATTGCTGGAAAGAGCAGAGGATCGGGGCTCGGCGAAGAAAAAGTCGGTGAGAGGAGATTTTTTCACTGTCCTCGATATGGAATTGAAGAAGGTAATGGGACCGGTCGCTCCTTTCATCATCGACGATAAACTCGTTGAGTTCGGAGAGGGCAAAGAATCTTTTCCCGAGGAAAGGGCATTGCCTTTTATAGAGGCATTGAGCGAGGAGATTCCCAATTCTATGAAGCGAAGTGAATTTTTAAAGGTCACCATGAAGCTTATCTCTTTCTGAAGAAGAGGTTAAAGCAAGCGGGTGGCCTAACTTCTTGTCCCGTTTAAAGGAGGTTCTTATGGCAGATAAAAAGAAAGTCAGATTTGGCCTGTTACCAAAACTATTGCTCGGAGTTTTTCTTCCGATTCTGTTTGCCTTTGCCATCATCGGGAGTCTGGTCTTCTATAGCTGGGACATGGGAGAATACCGGTTCACCAGCATCAAAGATATCGGATCTGAAAGTTTAAAGGAATTGAGCATTAACTCCACAAAGGAGTCGAAGTCCTCTCTCGAGAAAATGGGAGAGAAAATCATCCGGGAGAAGGCCATTGATGTGGCCGCCCAGATGGAAATCTTCATCAAGTCACGTCCTCCAAAGATGAAAATGGAGGAGATATTGAGAGCCCCCTCGCTTAAGGAGATTGCTGTCCAGAAGGTGGGAGAAACAGGCTATACGGCTGTCCATGATACGAATGCTATCAACCATTTTCATGTCAACCCCCAGATCGTCGGGTCGGACTTGCATCAGCTTTCCGATCGATTTCCCGCTTTCTGGAAGATTCTGGAAGCAAGCCTCAAGGGCCCGGCCTCGGGTTATTATGACTGGAAGGATGCGGATGGAAAGATCCGGCCCAAATATATGTATCTGGCGCCGGTTAAAGGGACTGACCTCATCGTGGCGGCAACCACTTACATCGACGAATTTTCAAGACCTTCAAAGGCGATTGAAGCTAAGATAAAAGATATCGAGAGAAAATATTTGGAGGAGTATGAGAACAGAATCAAGATATTTTATGCCGTCATTCTCTGTGTAATTCTCATTCTGTTAGTGAGAATCTTCTTTTATGCCCGTTCGGTGATCAAGCCCATTCTCCACCTCGCCGAAGTGGCGGACAAGATCAGCATGGGAGAACTGGATACCCCGATTGATGTGAAGGCCAAGGGAGAGGTGGCGGTCCTGGCTGATTCGATTGAGAGGATGCAGACAAGCGTCAAAGCCGCCATCGAGCGATTGCAGAAAAGGAAGGAAGCTAAAACTTAAGTTCTTAGTTCGGTGTTCGGAGTTCGGAGATTAGGACAAAGAATTTGGATGTTAAATGGTGCATTAAGAATCTAAAAACCTCCGAACTACGAACTCATGACTCCGAACTTCATATGGAGGATAGGGTGATATTTCCAAAAGGAGAGGTCGTCCATAAAAATTTATCGACCACCTATACCAATCTTTTCGCATTGCTCGACACCCTGAAATTAGAGGGTTTCTGCGGAACGATTGAGATGGACTTTCCCGAGGGGAGGGGATTTCTCTTCATCGAGTCAGGAATGATCGTCAACGGGGAGGTCCAAACAGGAAGAGATTCCCAAAGAGTCATCGGACAGGAGGCTGTCCGAACCCTTCTTGCCTTCTCAAAGCAGAAGGATGGGGTGATCAGTATCTACCGGTTGCCCCCCGAGCTGGTTGCCCTCATCGCCAATAACCTTGACCACCCCGAACTTTTTAAAGACCTCTCAACTCAATTTGTCCATCTCGATCAGTTCCTCCTGAAGTTGAAGGAAGAAAAACGTACCGGTTTTATCGAAGTGATGACCAAAGAACATCATCCCATGGGAGTCCTTTTCATCGAAGGGGGCGAACCAGTGGAAATGTTCACTACCCCGAAGACAGGCCCCTCAGTCTTTGGTCGCATGTCCATTCCCATCTTCATCGAAAACGCCACCCAACACGGAGCCTTTTTTAATGTTTACGGAAAAAAGGGACTTTCCCCTCAAGTTCAGGAGATCATGACAGATCAGGAAGGGGAGATTCTGGTCAATGGAAACGGAGCAGAGCCGGCAGAAAGAGAGGAAGGCTTTAAGGAGGTTCTTCTCCTCTTTCAGGAGTTTCTTTTCAGCGCTGAGAGAATAGTGGACAGCCTTTCTTCCGGAGGAACCTTCAAGAAGGGATTTAAGAAGGCCCTCATTGAAAAATCGGAGGAGTTCGGTTTTCTGGATCCGTTTGCAGGAGAATTTAAATATGGGAACGGAACGATCCAGTTCTCAGGAGAGGCTGGAAAGGAAGGTTTTGCAAGAGGCATCATAGAATCTTTTCGTTCCGCCGTGTCTCATCTGGAAGAAGAATTGCCAAGAGAGAAGATGGTCTCGCTAAAAGTGAAAGCCGGGATCGAATCCTTCATAGAGAATCACAGAGGAACATTAAAAAAACTGGAAATGGAGAGCGCCCTTTCTTCACTGATCACATAGGTCCTGCCTATCCCATCAACTTCCCTTTCAAACAGCCTCTTCACTTCTCCTTTTTACCCTCAAGACCTGCGAGCAGAGCTTCATTGGCGTCAGGAATCACCATTTTGAAGATAGACTCCACACTTGTATAGTCGTAGTAACCGAGCCGGGCTAAGGGGCGGATCCGCAGGAGATCAATCCGGCCGTCCGAAGCAATGATGTCGTCTTTAATGTGGATCAGAACCACCCGGCCAATGGTCACATCCACGGTCCCCATGGGTCCATTGCCAGGCAACCGCAGCGTCCCGTAGTAGCGGCACTCGAATTGAATCGGGGACTCCGCAACCCGGCAGGGCTTTACCCGAATTGACGGCAACTTGGTCAGGCCGGAAAGTTCAAATTCGTCCACCTCTGGCGACACCTCTGCGGCTGACCGATTGACCGCCTCACGCAAGTCGTAGGTCGCCATGTTGTAAACGAATTCACCCGTTTGCTCGGCGTTGATCACCGAATCCTTACGGTTGCCCCGGGTGTTCTTGTTGGCCGCAAACATCACGTAGGGAGGATCGAAGGTCAGGTTCTGGAACTGGCTGTAAGGCGCAAGGTTGTGTATCCCTCCGGGGCTGACCGTTGAGATCCAACCAATGGGGCGAGGCACCACGCAGGATTTAAAGGGGTTGTTGGAAGGCCGTGGTCATTTTTTTCCGGATCGTAATACATCAGTCTTTCTCCCTGGAGAGCCGGCCGGCTTCGAGGAACTGCTTCTGCCGGTTAGATTCTTATCAGATTAAAAAATCTTTGTCAATTTTCGTTTTCTGTGAGATTTCTGAAAGGCCAAGAAATGTCTGAAAAATCTATGGAATCTTTTTTTTAATCAGTGCAATCAGAGAGTGAAAAGGTGCTTTTCAGAGCTCTCTTAAAAATGACTTGACAAAAATAATCAACCCGTTATACTTGTTAAAAAATTCTCAAGTTCAAGAGGTGATGGAAGGGTTTTATCTATTTTTTAAAAGAAGCTGATTTTAGCGCCGAATTAAATCGAGGTTGTTTACGTCAAATATTTTAGGAAGGAGGTGGTTTGAAAAGTATATAAGATTAAGGTTTTTAATTATAACTGTTTGATTTTAAAACGTATTCAAATCCAAAAGGAGGTTAGGAAAATGAGACATTGGAAGTTGGTGGCATTCATTCTTGGTTTGTCCATAATGGTATTTGTAGCTTCACCTGCCCTGGCGCAGATCAAGCTCAATTATTCGGTTTTCTTCCCGGCCCCTCATAAGAACGCGGTGCTTGCCACGGAGTGGGCCAAGGAGATTGAGAAGAGAACAGGCGGAAAGGTTCAGATCACGGTATTTCCGGGTGGGACCCTGACCCCTCCGGATAAGAACTATGATGGCGTCGTGAAAGGGATTTCAGACATTGGTTTTTCCGTTATGGCCTATACCCGGGGGAAATTCCCTTTGACCGAGGTTTCCGACTTGCCCATGGGCATTAAATCCGGCCTGGTTGCTACGAAAGTGATCAATGACTATTACAAGAAATTTACCCCCAAGGAATTTGATGAAGTAAAGATTATGTACCTCCATGGCCATGGCCCCGGAATCCTTCACAGCAAAAAGGAGATCACAAAGCTTGAAGACCTTAAAGGGTTGAAGGTCCGGTGCACGGGGATGGCCGCCAAGATCGTGGCCGCCCTCGGGGCGACTCCCGTGGCCATGCCCATGGGAGAAACCTATGATGCCCTGAGCAGGGGCGTGGTCGACGCCTCGATGGCGCCCCAGGAAGCGCTGCAAGGGTGGAAGTGGGGAGAAGTCGTGAAGTATACCATCGAAAACTTCAGCACCTCCTACAGCACCGGCATGTTCGTCGTGATGAATAAGGCGAAGTGGAATTCCTTGCCCCCGGATATCCAGAAGATCATCGAACAGGTCAACGAGGAGTATATCGAAAAACAGGGAAAGGTATGGGATGAGATCGATAAAGCGGGGAGGGATTATACTATCGCCCGGGGCAACAAAATCATCCCCCTCTCCCAGGATGAAAGCCTGAGATGGGAAAAGACAGTGAAACCCCTTCTTGACGAATATAAGAAAAACCTGAAAGACAAAGGGTTGCCCGGAGAAGAGGTGCTCAGTTTCTATTTCCAGACGATCTATAAATACCAGAAGTAATGGAGATGGAGGGGAAGGGCGGATCTCCCTCTCTTCCCCTTTTTTTCATCCTGCAGACCCAGTGAGAGAAAAGGAGTCGTTCATGAGGGGATTTTTAAACGGAACAAGGGCGTTCAGCCGTTTCCTCAATATCATCGCAGGGATCAGCCTGACCTTTCTGATGTTGCTCACAGTGATGGACGTCATTTTACGCGGCCTGAGATCTCCGATTGTGGGGACCTATGAGCTGGTGGCTTTCGCAGGGGCCGTTGTGATCGGATTCGCCATTCCCTATACCTCCTGGCTGAGGGCCCATATCTTCGTCGATTTTTTCATTTTAAAATTTTCGCAAAGGGTCAGAAATATTTTCAATATATCCACGCGGACGGTGGTCATCGTCTTATTCTTCCTGGTCGGATGGAATATGATCAAATTCGGGATCGACCTGCAGCGGTCAGGAGAAGTCTCGCTCACCCTGCAGATGCCTTTCTACCCCGTTGCCTATGGCGTGGGGTTCTGTTGCTTTGTGCAATGTCTGGTGATGGTTTGCGATATTGTCAAGATTGCCGGAGGGGAATATGAGTGAAGTGACCATTGGAATTTTAGGCCTGGTGGTGGTGCTGGTCTTGTTTCTCACGGGCATCGAATTGGGTTTTGCCATGGCCTTAATCGGTTTCCTCGGGTTCAGTTATATTGTCTCTTTCCAGGCCGGCTTGAACTTATTGGCCAAGGATTTTTTTGATGTCTTTGCCAATTATGGGTTTACTGTCATTCCACTCTTCGTCCTCATGGGGCAGGTGGCCTTTAATGCCGGGATTGCGAAAAGGCTATACGATTCAGCTTATAAGTTCATTGGCCATGTTCCCGGAGGGCTGGCCATGGCGACCGTGGCGGGGGCCACGGCCTTCAAGGCCATCTGCGGGTCATCACCAGCTACTGCAGCCACTTTTGCGAGTGTAGCTGTCCCCGAGATGGACCGTTACAACTATGACAAGAAACTCTCAACGGGGATCGTGGCCACGGTGGGAACGCTCGGCATTCTTATCCCGCCCAGTGTGACGCTGATCGTTTTCGGGATTATTACGGAACAATCCATCGGCAAGCTATTTTTAGCCGGGATTATCCCCGGGCTGATCATTGCGTTCTTTTTCGTCGTCATCATTTATGTCTGGTGTAAGATCAACCCGAACCTTGGTCCCAAGGGCGGGAAATCGACCTGGAGGGCGAGAATCGCCTCCCTGCCGGAAGTGATCTGGGTTGTGGTTATTTTTCTCCTCATCATTGTCGGGCTGATGAAGGGATTTTTTACTCCTACCGAAGCAGGGAGTGTTGGAACCTTTGCCGTTCTTCTCCTAACCATAATCAAGAGGGACATGAATTTCAAAGGATATCTTAAATCCGTGTCGGAGTCGCTGCGAACGGCATGCATGGTCCTGATGCTCATTGCCGGGTCGACGGTCCTCGGCCATTTTCTGGCCGTAACCAAGATCCCGATGATCGCCGCCGACTGGATTATCGAACTTCCTTTCCATAAACATACCATCATGGTCCTGATCGCGTTCATCTACCTCATAGGAGGTTCTTTTATCGATGATCTGGCCTTCATGGTGTTAGCTACCCCCATCTTCTACCCGGTCATCATCAAGATGGGTTTTGACCCTATCTGGTTCGGGATGATCATCGGCATCACAGTCATGATCGGGGTGGTGATACCTCCTGTGGCCATTAATGTCTTCGTGGTGAAGAATATTACCAAGGTGCCCTTTGGCGTGATCTACGCGGGAGTTTTTCCTTTTCTCATTAGCCTCGTCGTCGGCGGCGCTTTGTTGTTTCTATTTCCACAACTTGCCCTTTATCTTCCCTCGGTATTGATGAAATAGAGCATTGGGTTGACCGCTTCGCTTGAGGATCACTTCGTTTGAGGATGGTGGATCGGTTTTGTTTAAGCGAAGGGGCCTTTGCCTCAAACCTCAAGTTCTCCGAAGGAGAACGCTCCTCCAACTTGATCTTCGTCGTCTTTTCTTCGGCCTTTGGGGCCACCAGGGCAAGAGGTCAGAAGGCACTGCCCTGCGAATCAACTGCGGCACTTCCCTCCCTGTTGCCTCTGCTTCGATTCCGAAAAAGAGGGCCGCTTCCCTGAAATATTTCTTTGTCCGAAATCGTTTCGGCACCACGCCCTTCTGGATTAAATACTTAAAATTTGATTGGGCGGTCAGCACCTGGATCGCCATCTCCTTTGGGCCTTTTGGAAACGAAAAGGGATTGAAGAGATGGTTGACGGCCCACCGGATCGTTTGTGTGCGGTAAAGGGATTGCTCTCGTTTTCCGAGGAAGGGATGCCCGGAAGGAAGCGCCCGAATGAACGGGGAGACGAAGCAGGCAAGGAGAATCGAATCCGGCACGAGTCGGCCTGCCTTCATCAGTTGGTCAGTGAGGCCAAAAAGAGAGAGAAGGAATTCCCTGTTCTTTTTTCCCGAAATTGCATCATCCCCCATGGCCCTCCTGAGGTCGGGAAAGAGCGAAAAGATCAGTCCGGTTTCGATCATCATTCGGAGAGAAGTTGTTGCGGCGCCTTCTTTCAATTCCCTTTGAAATTCATCCCGGACACGGGAGGGAGAGCATTTTTTAATCTCTTCCTGATGGTTCAGGATGGCCTGATAGGTCTTTTCTTCAATACGAAATCCGGTGCGGGCGGTGTGTCGGATGACCCGGATCATTCGGACAGGGTCCTGTTTAAATTTTTCATCCGGATCGCCGATGGTCCGGATGACCTGTTTTTGAAGATCCGTTATCCCGTTGACATAGTCAATAATCGAGAAATCCGCAATATTGTAGAGGAGGCCATTGATCGTGATGTCACGGCGCAGGGCATCCTCCTGAGGGGTCCCAAAGCTGTCAGTCTTGAGAATCTCCCCGTCATCGGTGAGCGTCTCTTCAAATTCGGAATGGCTCCTGAAAGTGGAGACCTCAACCACCTTTCCCCCTTTAAAGAAGACATGGACCAGCCTGAACCGTCGGCCTATGATCCGGCTGTTTTTAAAAAGAGCATGGATCTCATGGGGGTGAGCATTCGTGGCGATATCAAAATCCTTCGGGACCTTTCCGAGGAGAAGATCCCGGACGCTTCCGCCAACAAGGCAGGATAAAAAACCGTGCTGGTGGAGGCGGTAGAGAACCTTCAGGGCTTCTTCGTCAATCATGGATCTTGAAATCGGGTGTTCCG
>JAGXTA010000160.1 GCA_018333535.1 Deltaproteobacteria bacterium
CTTGCCACGTGCTTCAACCTGGCTCGGATGATCACGATTCTTGGCGTATCGGGGTTAATCGAAAAACTGATGACTCTTAGAGCCCCCGTCTTGGGATAATATCCCGAACATGCAGCCGTGTTGGGTGAAAAAGAAGAGAAAAAGCTTTGTCAGTGGGGCTGCTACGACCGTCTATCTCTATTCAGTTTTCAAAGAACGTTTTATATCGTGATTAGATCAAGTTTGACTTAATCAACCCTCATGCCCTCCCCATTGTGACACAGTCTCACTGGGGAGAGGGGAGGGTTGTGTTAAAGACTTAGAATCGGTTAAATAAGGGATGATGAAAATCCTTCTCATCTCACCGGAAAGAGAGAGAAAAAAGGAGGAAGCCTTCCTCTTCAGGCTCGGTTTCCTGAACCTTCCCTATGTGGCGGCAGTCACCCCTCCTGATGCGGAGGTCAAGGTTGTGGACGAAGCCTTTGAAAAGGTCAATCTCGAGGAAAAGGCCGACCTGGTCGGCGTCACTGCCCAGACCCCCGTGGCCCCGCGGGCTTACCAGATCGCAGGAGAATTCAGAAAAAGAGGGATTCCTGTCGTCATGGGAGGAGTCCATGCGAGCATGCTGCCCGAGGAGGCCCTTCACCATGTCGATGCCGTGGTAATCGGCGAGGCAGAAGAGGTCTGGCCCCAACTGATTGAGGATTTCAGAAAAGGGCAGATGAAACGAATCTATCAGGCCGATGGATTTGTCAACCCCGCCGGCCTGCCCCTCCCGAGAAGAGATCTGCTTAACCATAAATTCTATTTTCCTCTTAAACTCCTGGAGACGACGAGAGGATGCCCCCATCACTGCGACTTTTGCGGGGTCTCAAAATTCTTCGGTTATCGATACCGGAACCGGCCTCTCGGTGAGATCGACCGGGAGCTGGCAACCCTGTTCGAAAAGGGACCGGTGATGAACCCTTTTCTCAAAAAGACCCTCTCTCTCTTCAACAAAGACCTGCCCTACTTTCTTAAAAGAAGGCTCCTCTACATCATCGACTCCAATGTCGCAGGCGACAAACGATTTGCCCTTGAGCTGGTCTCCCTTTTGAAAGAGTACGACCTCCTCTGGTATGGCCACGCCCCGGTTTCTATCGCCTTCGACCAGAAACTCCTCGAAGGGTTTTCACAAAGCGGATGCATCGCCGTCAACCTCGGCTTTGAATCCTTCTCAATAAAAAACCTCAAGGCTATGGGCAAGGGGTTCAATCAACCCCCCCGCTATGCCGAAGCCGTCAAAAGGATACATGATCACGGAATCGGCATCATGGGAACCTTTATGGTGGGCATGGATGATGATGATCCGGGAGTTTTCCAGCGGATCATCGACTTCTGTATCAATTCCAGGCTCGACTGGGCGCTCACCTTCATCATGGCGCCCTATCCCGGGACCGAATCATTTTTGCGATTGGAAAAGGAGGGAAGGATATTTTGCAGGGATTGGGAAAAATATGATTCCCTCAACGTCGTCTATCAACCCCTCCTGATGTCAGTGGAGGATCTGGAAAAAGGGATGAGGAGGATATGGAAGGAAGTCTTCTCTCTCTCCTCCATCTATAAGAGAATTCTGAAAAGGCCCTGGATCCATCCCCTCTTCTACCTCGTCATGAATTTACAGTTTCACCAATTGACAAAAAAATGGTAGAATGGGATGAAAAGAATGGTAAGATGAGGCGATATGAACACCTATTTCTTTAACCTGAGTTCTCTTTTTTATTTATTGGGCACGCTGGCTTACCTCTCTCATATCATCTTCCTTAAAGACCTTCTCTCCAGAATGGCAACCCTGATCGTCTCGATCGGATTCACCTCGCACAGCCTCGCCATCCTGACAAGATATGTGGAAGCGGGTTACACACCGGTGACCAATCTCCATGAGTCCCTCTCCTTCTTTGCCTGGATGATCGTTGGCATTCTCCTGATTGCGAATTTGAAATATAAGATCAAGGTACTCGGGGCCTTTCTCACTTGCATCGCCCTCATCCTCATGCTTTTTGCGCTAGCCCTTCCCAAAGAGATTCTGCCTCTTGCGCCCGTGCTCAGAAGCTTCTGGCATCCCTTTCATGTCTTCTTCGCCTTTCTTGGCAATGCCGTCTTCACCCTCGCTTTCTGCAGCGGGATCATCTATCTCATTCAGGAACATCAACTCAAATCGAAGAAGATGGGAGCCATTGCAAAGAGGCTTCCTTCTCTCAAGGTTCTGGACGACCTCAACTACCGGGCCTTGACCTTTGGATTTCCATTGCTGACCCTTGGGATCATCACCGGAGCCGTCTGGGCGGAATATGCCTGGGGACGATACTGGGGATGGGATCCCAAAGAGACATGGTCCCTGATCACCTGGTTCCTCTATGCCGCCATGCTGCATCAGCGCCTCACCGTGGGATGGAGGGGGCGGAAAGCCGCCATCATGGCGATTGTCGGATTTCTGTCCGTGATGTTTACTTTTTTGGGCGTCAATCTACTCCTTCCCGGACTTCATGCCTACTCGAATTGGTAGAGTTTGTAGAAATGGTGTTCAGGTAAGGGTTAGGAAGCCCGTTGGGTCTTATGTCTATGGGTGAGGGTTAAAAGATTAAAAAGGCCAACGACTTAACCTATAGACCAAACCGGCATCCTAACCTTAACCCTTATACAATAATTTTCTCTTGGCATATGCAACTGATCATCATCGGTTTAAATCACAAAACAGCCCCCATTGAGGTTCGGGAGAAACTGACCTTCCAGGAATCAGAGGTGGGAAAGGCACTCGCCCAGGCCCACTCCCTCCCTTCATTGAAGGAAAATATGATCCTCTCCACCTGCAACAGGGTGGAAATCTACGCCATCTCGCAAGAGACCGAAAAGACCGTCCGGGATCTAAAGGATTTTCTTTCCCGATATCACGAACTCCCCTTGAAAGAATTTGAGAAGAGCCTCTACCTCCTCGTCGGAGAAGAGGTGGTGAGACACATCTTCCGTGTTGCCTCCAGTCTCGATTCGATGGTGGTAGGCGAGCCTCAGATTCTGGGTCAGCTCAAGTCCGCCTATACCCTGGCAACCGAATCGGGAACCTCCGGCCTCATTCTCCATCGGCTTCTTCACCGGGCTTTTCATGTCGCCAAGAGGGTAAGGACTGAAACCCGGATCGGCGATAGCGCTGTCTCCATCAGCTCCGTAGCGGTTGATCTGGCGGAAAGAATCTTCGGAGGTTTGGAGCAAAGAGCCGTTCTTCTGATCGGTGCCGGCGAAATGATTGAGCTGGCCGCCCGTCACCTAATGGCCGGAGGGGTTGAAAAAATTCTGGTGACCAATCGAACCTACGACCGGGCGGTCTCTCTGGCCGGGCAATTCAATGGAGAGGCCATCCGTTTCGAGGAAATGGGACAGGGCTTGAAAAAGGCTGATATTGTAATCAGCGCAACAGACGCCTCACACTATCTGATCAATCGTGAGCAGACGGTTAAGGTGATGAAGGACCGGAAACAAAAACCCATCTTCTTTATCGATATTGCCGACCCTCGTGATGTGGAGCCCGGCGTTGGCGACATTGAGAATGTCTATCTCTATAACATCGATGACCTCCAGAAAGTCGCCCATGAAAACATGAAGGATCGCGAAAAAGAAGCCCGCAGGGCAGAGGCGATTGTCCAGGAAGAAGTAACCAAGTTTGTCCACTGGTTCCAATCGCTGGAGATCACCCCCACCCTCATCGCCTTAAAGAATAAATTTGAGGAGATCAGAAAGAGGGAGCTGGAAAAAATGCTCTCCATCCATCCCCATCTTTCCGAAAAGGAGCGACAATCCCTGGAGGCTTTGACCTCGGCTATTGTCAACAAGATTCTCCATGATCCCCTGACCCGGCTCAAGCAGAAAGATGAGGAGACGATGTCGGATTTCTATGTCGATGCCATCAGAGCGCTCTTTCAACTTCCGGACCTAACCGCGGAAGAACGAAGGGAGGAGGATTAAAATGCCGGAATTCAGACAGAACATGGTCTCAAAGGAATGGGTCATCATTGCCACCGAGAGGGCGAAAAGGCCTGACCAGTTCCTCCAGAAAAAAGAGGAAAAAAAATCGATTCCTCTTCACAGGGAGGATTGCCCCTTCTGCCCGGGTAACGAATCGAAGACACCACCCTCCCTCTTCTCTATTGAGAAGAACGGGGCCTGGTCGCTTCGGGTCGTCCCAAATAAATTTGCCGCCCTTCAGAGCCATCTCACCACTGAGCGCAAGCATGAAGGTCGATTTCTCAAAGCGGACGGATTTGGAATTGCGGAGGTGGTCATTGAAACGCCCTTTCATAACCGGACTATGGCCACCATGGATCTGGAGGAGGTCAGGAATACGGTGATGGCTTACAAAGAACGATACCTCGCCCTTTCAAAGACAGGCCGGATCGACCTCATCACCATCTTCCGAAACTACGGGGAGAGGGCCGGAACCTCTCTCGAACATCCCCATTCCCAGATCATCGCCACACCCATCGTCCCGCCCCATGTGAGAAATCCGCTCTATCAGTCCCAGCTTGCTTGCGATACCTTCGGAGATTGCATCTACTGCGGAATGATGGAGGAGGAACGGCGCCAACAGGCGAGGGTGGTGGTGGAAACCCAACAATTCCTCGTTCTCTGCCCCTTTGCCTCTCGCTCTCCCTTTGAAACTCGCATCTATCCGAAGACACATCGTTCCTCATTTATATCGATATCGGATGAGGAGTTGGTCGATTTTGCATCTGTGCTTCAGGATACGCTCAAGAGGATTTCTATTGGTTTGAACGATCCTGACTACAACTATATTATTCGCTCCGCTCCCGTTGAGGATTGCGAAGTCAAATACCACCACTGGTATGCCGTGATCGTTCCCAAACTGACCACGCCTGCCGGATTCGAGATCGGGACAGGGATTTACATCAATACCACCCTCCCCGAACAGTGTGCAGAATTCCTGAGAGGGGTTGCAATCCAATGACCCCTGCCGAACTGAGAATCGGAACCCGGGCAAGCCAGCTCGCCCTCTTTCAGGCCAACTGGGTGAAGGAGAAACTGGAACAGGCTCACTCTCCCCTCAGGGTAACTCTGGTCAAAATAAAAACGACAGGCGATAAGATTCAGGATGTGCCGCTGGCAAAGATCGGAGGAAAGGGCCTCTTTGTCAAGGAGATCGAGGAAGCCCTCCTTGCGAAGAAAATCGATCTCGCCGTCCACAGTATCAAGGATGTCCCCACGGAATTTCCGGAAGGCCTTCACCTTGCAGTCATCACAAAAAGAGAAGACCCCCGCGATGCCTTCATCTCCAGAGAAGGAATCTCTCTGAAAGAGTTGCCTCAGGGAGCAAAGATCGGGACAAGCAGTCTCAGGCGGCAGGCACAACTTCTCCATTCCAGGGGCGATCTTGAACTGATCCCCCTCAGGGGGAATCTGGACACACGCCTGAAAAAGCTAAATACATTGGGCATTGATGGAATTGTCCTGGCCTGCGCAGGGCTGAAAAGACTCGGTCTTGATGAGATGATCACGGAGATCCTTCCGATTGATATCTCCCTCCCGGCCATCGGACAGGGAGCCTTAGGAATTGAGACCAGGGTGGGTGACGAGGAAGTCGAAGAAAAAATACGATTCCTGAATGACCCGGATTCATCCATAGCCATTACCGCGGAAAGGGCATTTCTAAAAAGGCTGGGAGGAGGCTGCCAGGTTCCCATTGCCGCCTTCGGCCGGATCGTGGATTCCGTTCTTCAAATCGATGGATTGGTTGGAACGATCGACGGGAAGAGACTCGTCAGACATCGTATCGAAGGACCGATTGAGCGAGCAGAAGCCCTCGGAGTTGAATTGGCAGAGATCCTCCGCAAAAAAGGAGCGGGGGAAATTCTGGAAGAAGTTTATCTGAGATCAGGGACAGCTAAATAAAATACCCAACAACCCAATAATGACCAAAAACTCAATGACCAATGTCCCAAAGAATAACTCCCCCTCTCCCCCTCTTAATATAAGAGGGGGTAGGGGGGCGTTATTGGGTATTGGGTATTTTCAGTTTGCATTGGTACGGAGGTCGTTTTGATTAAAATGCCTCTTAGCGAAAAAATAATTCTCATCACCCGTGCCCGAGAGCAGTCTGTAGAATTTGCAACACGACTCAAGAAATTCGGAGCAGAGGTCATTGAATTCCCCACCATTGAGATTGTCCCTCCCCTGAGCTGGAGGAACGTTGACCGCGCCATCTCCCAACTTAAATCCTACGACTGGATCATCTTCACCAGTGCCAATGGGGTCAACTTCTTCTATCAGAGATTGAATGAGAAAGGAAAGGATCGACGTTCCCTCTCGGGCTTAAAGATTTGTGCGATCGGACCTGCCACAGCGGAACAGTTAAAAAAGAGAGGTGCCCGGGTCGACTATATCCCGAAAGAATTTGTTGCCGAATCGATTCTCAGGGGATTTAAGAGGATGGGCGTCGAGGGAAAGAAAATCCTTCTGGCCAGGGCGAAAAAGGCGAGAGATGTCCTGCCGGAAGGTCTGAAAAAGATGGGAGCGACGGTCGATGTCGTCGAAGCCTACCGGACGATCAAACCAAAAGGAGGAGCACTGAGATTGAAGCGACTTCTAAGGAAAAAGGAAGTCGATGTCATCACCTTCACCTCCTCTTCAACGGTCACCCATTTCCTCGATCTCCTGAAAAAAGAGGCCTTGAAAAACCTTTTAAAAGAGGTGGCCATTGCCTGCATCGGGCCGATCACTGCCCGAACCGTAAGGGAAGCTGGCTTGAAGGTTCATATCCAGCCCAAGGAATATACTATCCCTGGGCTGACTCAAGTGATCGTTGAATACTTTAAAAAATAACCAATGTTAAAAAGAGTAACGCCCCCCAACCCCCTCTTAAAATAAGAGGGGGTTGGGGGGCGTTATTGTTGATTGGAATTTAATTTCTGGTGTTATATTGATAACCAGCAATGTTTAACAATGGATAGAAAATCTATTGACGTCATCTTGTTCGACCTCGGCAATGTCATCCTTCCATTTAATCATTACCAGATTGCCGAAAAACTCTCCCGATTTACTAAAAATGTAGATTTCCAGGACCCTGAGATGATATTCTACTATCTTTTTAACTTTGAAAACGGGGCGATCAATGGTTACGAGATGGGAAAAACCTCATCCTTAGAATTCTTCAAATCCCTGAAAGAATTCCTTCAGCTCACCCTCTCCTTCGAGGAATTCATTCCTATCTGGAACGATATCTTCTGGGAAAACCTGGAAGTCTCCGAAATCATCCGTTCATTGAAAGGAAAGGAGAGGCTCGGCCTTCTTTCCAACACTAATCCCCTTCATTTTGACTACATTCTCTTAAAATTTCCTGTCGTTCAGATCTTTGACAAATGGATTCTATCCCACGAGGTGGGATTCAAAAAACCCGCCATTGAGATTTTCCAGAAGGCCATCGAGTGGGCAGGGGTTGAACCCGAAAAGGTCCTCTTCATCGATGACATGAAAACCCATACGGAGGTCGCCATTTCATTAGGAATGCAGGGTATCCATTTTACTTCTTCCCAGGACTTAAAAGATAATCTGATAAAATTTCGGCTCTTCACGTAAGTAAGTGAGACATTTTCGCTTTTTCTTTTTCCCTCTTTGGCCACCGGCCCATAGGGCCTCTGGCCCGGAGGGCAAAGACGGGTCAGGAAAGATTTTATAAAAAAGTTTTGATTTTTTATTGAAATTCTGATATTAAAATTTGTAGACAACGAGGTATTTAATTATGTCTCCAAGAAACGAAGAAAAATTTACAACCAAGAAAGACCTTGTAGAGATAGAAGAGAGAATTGTCCATGAATTCAAAATCGTATCTGAAGAACTGATGCAGAAAATTGAACTGGTAGCCGAAGGGGTTAGCAATGTTCATGAAAAGATGGGGCGAGTGGAAAAGGGATTAACTGAAAAAATAGATTCTGTC
>JAGXTA010000161.1 GCA_018333535.1 Deltaproteobacteria bacterium
AATTTCCTAATGCCTGGATCAAGGAGGAAATCGGACTACGTCAATTTCGATTGCGGGGGTTGATCAAGGTGGGGATGGAGGTATTGTGGGCTTGCCTGACCTACAACATCAAACAGTGGATCCGTTTGTGCTGGAGGCCCCAATGGGCATAGTTTGGGCAAGAGAACGAGAAAGAATGGAGAGGGGTAGCGGGAAAAGACAAGTCCCATTGGAAATCCGGTCGCAAGAAGTCCATTCCACCATTTAACGGAAACCCAAACATGCCTTCACGGTAAATAACGAACTCATTTAGTCAAATTCTAACTCTACCCGGGGAGATACAGACGTATGGATTAATTTTTTCACACCTTCTCAGTTACAGAGATAGAAAAGGGTCGGGAGGTTCTTCTGGGAAAACCTTGAAGCGAAACCTTTAACCTTTAAACTCCATAGGTTCGTTTAAAAAATCATCATTAAACGGGCAGATGGGTCGGTTGGCATGACTTCAAACATCGCTTTCCAAGGTTTTTGGGGAAGGACCTCCCGACCCTACAGGTTAAGTAACACCCAATAACTGAGGGGGTACTTTCCAATATTCAACGCCCAGATTTACTGTAAGGGGAGAGTTTGGGGGCTGATGTTGAATGCCAAAATGAAAAGGAAGGGAGTTACCCGACCAGATTCCGGATCACCTTCATATTCTTCAGATCTTCAACCGTATCCTTTCTCGGGGTTTCCATGATGCCGGGAAGATGTTTTAACAAAGGATGGTTGACTAACCACCGGAATCCCTCGAGTCCGATATATCCCTCGCCAATGTGCCAGTGCCGGTCCTTTCTCGACCCCAGGGGAGTCTTTGAGTCGTTAAGGTGGAGCAGATGAAGTCTTTTTAAGCCAATCACCTGGTCAAAAGATTCGAGTGTCCTCTCAATGCCATCCTTATTTGAAAGATCATACCCCGCCTCAAAGGCGTGGGCGATGTCGAGGCAGATTCCAATCCTCTCTTTTTCCTCAACCCCCTCGATGATCTTTTTGATTTGACTGAATTCATAACCAATCTCCGTCCCCTGCCCAGCGGTGTTTTCAAGAAGCAGGATGATTGAATTTCTGGCCCGATCAAAGGCCTGGTTGATCGCCTGAGCAACTGCCTCGATCGCTTCATTCTCAGAAGATTCCATCCGATGACCGATATGGATGATCAGATAAGAAGCCCCTAATTGTTCCGCCCTTTCGAGATCGGTCACAATCGAATCAATCGAACGGCTGTAAAATTTTGATTCTTTTGAAGCCACATTGGGAAGGTAAGGGAGATGGAGAAAGAGAGGGAAGAGTCCGGATGATTGGAGCGATGTGTGGAATGTTTCCACATCGTTGTTGTCCAGAGGTCTATATTTCCATCCTCTCGGATTTCTGGAGAAAAACTGAATGGTCTCACAGCTCCGAATCTTTGCCTTCTCAACGACTTTTGAAAATCCTCCGGAAATGGAGATATGGAAACCGAATCGCATTTGTGAGATCCTTTCGAACGGTGAAATCAATCATTAGGCTGAAGATATGCAAACCCAGGGTTTATTGTCAACAAAGGAATTGGTGTTGCCCAAACCGATTTTATGCTTAGACAAGCCTGTCCTCGTTGCCTTTCCGACTTTTGACCACGCAATAGATCCCCTTGCCATCTAATCCAGGTTTGAAACAGAGATTGTCTGATCTACATTCTGCTCTGCGCCGGTCGCCGGCTTTCCAGCGATTGATCAGGTCCGGTTCCCTGATGAAAGGCCGGCTTATAGAAATATAATCGGCCGTCCCGTCCTGGAAGAGTTTCTCAGCCACCTCAAAAGATCGCATGCCGCCAACCAGAATTAAAGGTAAGTCGGTCAAGCAATGAACCTATGATGATATTGTAAAAAGCTATTGGATATCCATGAGTATGTCCTGCTTTCAAAAGGACCCTTCCCAGAGGAATCGCATAGAATCCTTTTCCAAAATAAGGATCCATTGTAAATCCAAGAGCAAAACCTCCCAGTCCGGCCAAGACAATTCCTATCCCTCCGGCAATAATATTTAATCGTCCTGAGATTATACCCTTGTCTCCTTTCCAGATTTTTCCATCATCTATATACCCCCAAAATCAGGCCTTTTTCTACAGACTCAACGCTGCGCATCAGCCGCTTGCAGGTTTATGCCGACCTTCCCTTTTATACCAACCCACTATCTGAAGCTGAACCAGACTCGATTAAGAACGCCCTGCAAGTCGGTTGCATGCGCTTGTTAGATGGTAGGTCTATTTCTGTCCCATCAGGCTTGTGCGGCCACATCATTGCCGAAGGCCACGCAGCGGTCGATACTTTCCTGGTCAGGATTCCAGAGGCACTTGATACCATCGTTCATCAGGTCAAATCCTGATTTCTTGAGCCATTCAGTGATTCTTTGAACACCCTCGCCACTCCAGCCATAGCATCCAAATGCAGCAGCCTTCTTTCCCTTGAAGCGCAGTCCCTCGATTTCCTCAAGAATACCAGCCGTTCCACTGCTGATACCCTTCCCGATGGTGGGGGAACCTACTAGAATGGCTTTGGATTTGAAAATCTCGGTAATGACGTCATTTTTGTCTGACTTGGCGATGTTGTAGAGCTTAACGGTAACGTCCTTGTTCTTCTCTCGGATGCCCTTAGCAATGTTTTCCGCCATAATTTTGGTACCGTTCCACATAGTGTCGTAAAGGATAGTGATCTGGTTCTCGTGGTAGTTATCGGCCCAAACCATATATTTCCCCACGATCTGGGTGGGTTTGTCCCGCCAGACTATTCCATGGCTAGGTGCAATCATGTCGATCGGCACATTAAGACTGAGGACTTCCTGAATTTTCTTGAGTACCAGTGGGCTGAACGGGGTCAGAATGTTGGCGTAATACTTGATGCACTCGTACATCAGTTCGTCTTGGTCTACCAAATCGTTGAAAAGGCGCTCGGTGGCATAGTGATGACCGAAAGCGTCGTTGCTGAACAGAATGTTATCCCCGGTCATATAGGTGGCCATGCTGTCCGGCCAGTGGAGCATGCGCATTTCCACGAACACCAAAGCCTTGCCGTTGCCGATATCTAGAGTATCCCCGGTTTTGACACTTCTGAAATTCCAATCCTGATGATAATGCCCTTTAAGGGACTTTATGCCGTTTTCCGTACAATAGATCGGAGTGTCCGGAATATGGCGTATCAGTTCCGGCAAGCCTCCGCTATGGTCGATCTCAGCATGGTTGGCGATTACATAGTCGATCTTTGAAAGGTCGATTTCTTTTTTGAGGTTATCGACAAACTCAACGGCAAAAGGATTCCAAACTGTATCGATGAGCACATTCTTTCCCTCTCTTATGAGGTAAGAATTATAGGTAGAACCCCTGTGGGTGGAGTATTCGTTTCCGTGAAACTTCTTCAATTCCCAATCCACTTTGCCAACCCAAGTCACATTCGCTTTGATTCGCTTTCCCATGGTAAACCTCCGAATTTAGTTTGGATGTATCTTATTTCAAATCCATCGAGAAAAGAATAATATCTTCTAACAAATAAGAAACTTCCAATGGTGCCTTGTGAATGAACGACACATTTTACATATCCATTAACGAGTCTGTAAGGGACACCAATTAGGGACGCAATTAGCAATTAGGGACGTTGGTTCAAATGCAACTTAGGTATGCCTTCTCAGTTAAGGAGAATCACCCGAACTGGATGCTGCATACCGATTCACCAACGAAGTCGTAACCCCCAGATATCGTGCAACACTCGCCCCTGTATGCCCATATTTCTGCAC
Organism: Deltaproteobacteria bacterium; assembly: GCA_018333535.1. Taxonomy (GTDB): domain Bacteria; phylum Desulfobacterota; class BSN033; order BSN033; family UBA1163; genus RBG-16-49-23. Next base: position 3,784 of record JAGXTA010000161.1, read on the forward strand.
TGCCAGTTGACAAAATATCTTTAGCGCCGCTGATGCTTCTCTCCTTCTCCTGACCTTCTTCAATTCATCCTCGTCCAGTCCTTCTCTTCCAGCCACCTCTTTCAAGAGTGCGATTAACTCCGGAACTTTCCGCCTCAACCTCAACGTCTCCCTCTCCTGCCTCTCCGTCTCTGCTATCACTCGCTCAACAAACTCACCGTTGCCCAGTATCCGCTCATCTGATGCCATCCCCTGCCCACGTCTCCTCATCGAGGCGACTTGCGACCATCCTCCCACACTCCGTAACAGCCCTCCTCCAGCCAGGTCCTCACGTTTTCCACGTGAGATCCCTTCCTCAATAAAGGCAGCGTATCCTTTGACAGATCCTTTTCCTTTCCCGAAGTACCTCAGAATCTCCCCCGTATCCTGCCACTTTCTCTTCACCGTTCCCATGATCGCCGAGTGACCGCTCCAGGGATACATTTCCAGATCCTTGATGGTTCTTACCATCCCAGCCCTTAAGGGGTTAAGATGAATATAACGGGTCAATTCCAAAAGGTAAGGGTCTTCCTCGCATACGATCGACTTGTATCTGTTCTGAAAGAGATGACCCTGTCTCTTGTGCCTCCGGTTAAATCTGACAACGTATCCTGTTAGAATCTTCCTCATGCTGGCAAAAAGAGGACGACTTCCTGTTCTAACAAGCAGGTGGAAATGGTTCGGAATGAGAGCCCACGCATAGACTTTGAGAGCTTCAGCTTCGCATTGCGCTGATAGACGTTCCAGAAGGTCGGTCCGGTCCTTATCCGTCCTGAATATGTTGGTTCCCTCTATCCCTCGGACCATCACATGATGCAATGTCCCAGGGGCATCGAGTCTCGCTTGTCTCGGCATTTGCCTTTAGGCTACTTCATCCCTTTTTCAATGTCAAGTTGTATTTGAACCAACGTCCCTATCTGCTCCGGCTTACATTTCCATTCCACCGAACGGCGAGTTGACCGACTTTTTGCCCTGGTAATGGGTGCGTGCCACCCGATTAACGGGGCAAAAAGTCAGGTCGAACGACTGGTTCGCGCCGCGAAGCGGTGCGAACGTTCGCCGTAACCAGCGTGCAAAAGCAGAGCGAGCCGGCGCTTTTGCACGTCCGAGTTCATGGCGTTGTTAGGTGCGATGTTAATCTACCCCGCGCTGCCTGAAGGTTTGCGCGCCAGAAACCACGCAATGACTATTCCTTCAACCAAGGAACCCAATATCAAGATTGTGAGTTCAAGAGCGTTGAGGACGAGTGGCTCACCAAGCAAAGTGTTGTAGATAAACCATTCCTGAAACAGCCAATACATCAACCAAATCGTTAACCCCCAGAAGAGCCCCTTTTTCAACCATGTTTTTCCGGGTATCGAAGGCATGAATACGCTGAAAAGCCAAGCATGAACGACGCTCAATAGGACCAGCCCCGCGACCGAGACTGGTATGTTTCGTTTCGGGGTAATCTCGATGAAGAGCTGACTTTGCCATTCGGGGTTGTAAAGTATCGCCTGGATCGGTGGGCTGGAAAATAAGGCGCCCAGTACCCCATTACCGATAAACCCGCCGACGAGGCCCGCTACCAGAATTTTCACAATGCCGTTGTTTGTCATTTCTTCTTCCTTTTCGTGGTTGGTAGTTGGCGCACGAACTCTACAGAGGTACGAAAGATGCTCATATCCTTCCCGTAGTCCGCCGACTTCGCGTGGTTGATTTGAATCCACTCCCTCATTTTCGGTTTGCCAAGAGGCTGGAAAGGAACAACATGTTTCTCGGATAGAAGTTTGTTTGCGAGCTCCTCAGAAACTTTTACTCCTACCCCTTTGCCGTAGATGCAGGCAAACAGCTTCCCGTCTACGTAGTAAGCAGGATAACCAAACATCTTTCCTATCTTTACTCCTGGCAAATTTAATAGTATTGCATCAATAACGTCTTTGTGTTTTTGTTCGTAAATCGGTTTGGCCAATCCTGCGCTCCCCGTAATCTTTACTTAATACTCATAGAGGCCGAGAAAGCCCGTATAGGGCGCACGTCGTGAACATCGATGGCTACCAAGGTCGGCGCAGGTAGAGGCTTGTCACCAAAAATCAGTGGTCGCACCCGTCGTCGCGTTGGGACTTTAAGACCATCGAATTCCTGATAAAGGTCGCAATGGTGGGCTGCGTGTGCCCAGTGCCCCACCACCTCGGCTGTGTAATCAAGACGGCGAAGAAGCCGGTTTTGGTCGAAATAGAAAATCTGTGTCCTGCAGTGTGTCGGAATCTCGCCCGGAAAAGTTACACGTAACCTCGACCAGCAGTTGGAGGCTGTCTGCATGGGTTCCATCTCCTCGAATTCAAAACCATCACGGAGAAAAAGAAACGGAGTCACCAGGTAGTTCCAGGTAGCGTAGCCGCCGAAATAGGTAAAATCAAGACTGTCCCACTTGAACCACCGTCGTAGTCCCCTAAACGCGGACCGGGGGTTAACACGTTTTGCCAAGACCTTTTCATCACTATCTACGATGCAAACCTCTTCGTTCCCAAAAAGTTCTCCGGTCTGCCCTACCTGGGGAAAGTCGAAGAAAGTAAATCGTGGCTCTTGGGTTGAGGCACGGACTCGGACGCGGGTTAAGACTGCTATCCGCTTTGTCGTAAATAAGAGGCCCCAAACTGAAATCTCTGCTTCAAGTGCCTCTAAGCTCTTCCAGCGTTCTACCCCGCCATGCACTTCGAAAATCTCTTTGAGCATCATCTCTATTTTTCTATCAACAATGTGAGCCACGCTGTCTCCACTTAATTCCACCTAACGACAAGGGTGAGGCGGTGGGCACTCACCCTAAAATCAGGCAAGGCTATTCTCGCTCGCCTCGACCCGCTTGTTATGCGAGTCTAATTACTTCATTTAAGACTCGGGAATTTACCCGATACGATAAGGTGCGTAAGGTATCCGCTTATTCCAGTCTGGCTCGGAAGTATCCCACCGCCGCCAAGGAATGGGGCTGGCAATATGTATTCCCAGCCCGGGATCTGTCCGTAGACCCTCGTTCTGGCGTGACCCGCCGCCATCACATTGATCCCAGCGTCATCAACAAAGCCACCAAAGTGGCCGTTCGCCGTGCGGACTCACGAAGTACATCAGCGCACATACCTTTCGGTGGTACTCCTTCGCCACACACTTACTCCAACGCGGCATTGAGATTCGCACCATTCAGCAACTGCTCGGACACAGTGATCTGGCCACGACCATGATCTATACCCACATCCTTCAACAGGGCGGTCAGGGGGTGCCGAGTTCCTTGGACGATCTCGGCGTTTGATCTTCATCGGCCCCTGTCTGCCTAACAATTATTGAACTTCAGGCCGTAATTTCCTAAAATCCTATACTTGCCTGGATTCCCATGTTAGTTTTTTGAGTTAACACCATGCGCCTCAACCGAACAGAAGTTGCAGTCGTTTTTTCCCTAGCCAGGGGATCGGAACATTCTTTTTATCGAAACCCGCGGCCAACAGCAATGGATTATGAGCCCGTTTCTGGAATTGAACTACAATCTCCTTCTCAAGGATGTGGACCTGGGCCGTTGCCTCGATAAAGTCACGAAACAGATGACGGGAGATTGCCGTTTGATATCCCTGTCCGATCTCCGTCCCTAAGAGCCGATA
>JAGXTA010000162.1 GCA_018333535.1 Deltaproteobacteria bacterium
TGAAGCAAATGTCTTGAGGCTCAATATCCCGGCACCGGTACCGGAAGACGACTGACTCCATAACGCTCTCCTTGCTCCTGGAGAACGTTATACAACATTGTTGAATCTGACGCCAGCTTTTTCTTTATTCGGTTGTCAAAGAGCTTTTTTCAAAGAGCTAAAGTGTTACAAAAAAGGCAGGACTGAAGCGGATTAGTAACGCGAAAAATATTCACTCTTCATTGCTGCCATAGCTATATGGCTATGTCAAACATTTTTTATCCATTTTATGATTTTTTCACACCTTCCCTTTTTCAAAGGGGGAAACTATTATCTCCTCCCTTTGGAAAAGGGAGGTCGGGAGGGATTTTCAAAACGCTAAAGTGTTACTGATTTTTAAGTTTCCCGGGAGTTGAGAGAATTTTCATTTCCATTAATTTTTAATTTCTTCAATTCCTATAAGGCACAAACCACCGATGGGTATCCCCTTCGGGTTTCGTGACGTTAATGGGCAAAGTTTCGGATCGGGGTTATTTCCCAAGTACTCCCGTGGAGGAAACCAATGTCGGCATAATTGGTGTAAGGTTGGGCATTCTGAAGGAAAGATATTGGGAAGGTAAGGTTTAAAAATGGGGCAAAAGATGAGTGTGACCGGAACAAGGCGGGTTAGACCACATGAAAATGGAATCGACATCCTGGGAACCCCGGAGAGGTTTAAAAATTTATCAGGAAACGTGTCCTGGCAACGGAGGTATTCCGGTAGGATAAAAATGAGAGATAAGTACAGATTTAAGAACAGTATGAGAAAAAGAGGATTGGCTTCTTTGCCAACCCATTGAGGCCAATTTCATATTTATTACAACAGAAAAAGCGAAGATTTATTTTTTTACAAAGGCGATCTTCTCAGAACATTCTCTCAATAAATGGTAAGCGGAGCCTCCTTGTTTCAGAATCTTGAGCATCAGGTCGGAGTTCAAAATGCGGACGCCTGCCATCACATCAATGCCTTTTTTAAAAAAGGCATCAGGGATGAGGCTGGCCGTGGGTCCAATGATACCGGCCCGTTTTCCATTGCTGATCCATGAGAAGACAGCATCAATGGTGTGGTTGACGATGGCTGTTCCGGTGATGATCACCACCTGCGATTTCTCGATCGCTGTGTTCATCTCGGATTCGGGTTTAAAATATTTCATCTCATCCGGCTTCAGGGTCAAACGATTCTTTTCAATAATATAAAAGGGGTTTCCCATTGCCTTCAGCCTTTTGATATAAGGGCCAAAAGCCCCCACCAATGAGACCGTTTCATAGGGTTGGATGTCGAGGAGATCGAAACCATCCTTCTCTTTAACCACTTCGTATTCCCTTTCGTCTCCCGATTCGAGAATCCACTGAGAAAGTCCATTGAGAGTTGCGATGCCGATGGCGCTCTTTAGGACATTGGGGTCGAGTGAGTAATTGAGAATTTCAGAAACAGGCTTTCCGTGCAAATTCCCGGCTGGTGGCATCCGGGCCGCCGAGCTCGGACAGCAGACTGCCTCCGGAACTTCGCCAATGGGCGTGAAGGCGCAGCCTCCATGGCCGGTCGACAGTTTCACGCCCGTGAAGAAGATGCCAATAACGAGGTCATCGACCCATATCTCCTGAAGCGGAGCAGGGGCCTTCTCCCTGATAATCTCGATGGTTTCAGCAATGACCAATTTCATATCACCCAACTGGAATGATGGAATATTGGAAGAATGGAATATTGTTTAAACCGATTAAACCCATCATTCCAGTATTCCAACCTTCCATTCTTCCAACCTCAACTCTTCTTCATAGCTAAGCTCAGGACATCGATGACATAGAGGATCACTCCGGCAAAGAATCCCAGCCCTGCGATGAAGACAGCGATGAACCAGGGTTTCATAAAACCCTGAACCGTGAGGAAATCGATGCCCAACCCTCTCTGCATATAAGATTGGATCACCCCTGCCACTCCAAAGGCTAATCCTATGGTCAGCATCATGCTAACCGTGATCCAGAAAACCCAGAAGCCTCTTTTCTGGTTGAATTGGGTCAACCCTTTCAATTTGGGAAGGGCGTAATAGATGACGGTCAGGATGAGCATGGCATAAGCGCCGAAAAAAGCCAGGTGGCCATGAGAGGCGGTTACCTGTGTCCCATGAGTCCAACGGTTGACTTGCGGCAGTGTATGAACCATCCCCATCACTGCGGCGCCGAAGAAGTGAAACAGCGCGCAACCGATTGTCCAGTAAAGGACCAACCGATCGGGAATCTCAATTTTTCTGTGTTTTACGTGCCGAAGGGTATCAAAGACCATCAGAACAATCGGAACGGTTTCGAGAGCGCTGAATATTCCGCCCCACCAGAGCCAGTATCCCGGCGTTCCGATCCAGTAATAATGGTGGCCTGTTCCGATGATTCCGGAGGCAAGGACGAGCCCTACCTCAATATAGAGCCACTTCTCCACGACCTGACGTTCGACGCCGGTGATCTTGAGCAAAATAAACGCCATGAGGGAGGCGGCAATCAGTTCCCAGGCTCCCTCCACCCAGAGATGGATAACCCACCACCAGTAATAGTAGTCGAAAGTGAGGTTTTTAAAGAAGGGTATCGCAAAAAGCCACATGGCCGCTAACATCGCGAGCCCCCCGAGGAGAAGACCCTGGACAGCCGTCCATTTCTTTGTTTTGAGCATCGTCATAAAAACATTGAAGATGAAAATCAGGGCGACAATGACAACCGCCCACTTCAACTCCACCGGCAATTCAAGAAGAGGCCTTCCGGCTGTCCAGCCGAATAGAAATCCGATCACCCCAACCAGGCCACCTATGAGGAGGAGATAGAATTGAAGATCGGCAAGTTTCTTGCTATATAACTCTGTCTTCGATTCTTCGGGAACGACATAGTAAGTGCCTCCCATGAACCCGAAGAGCATCCAGACCACAAGAAGATTGGTATGGATGGCCCGGGCCGTATTAAAAGGGAGAATGGAGATGAGAGGATCGGGCCAGATATATTTCAGAATAAGAAGCAGGCCAACCAGCGACTGGAGGCCAAAGAAAACGGCTGAGATGACGAAATATTTAATGGCAACCTTTTGCGATTCGTAAGTCATATGTTTTTCCTCCTTTTCCCCCTCACCCCGCCCTCTCCCCCCAAGGGGAGAGGGGAAGGGTGAGGGGCGAAATCCGCAATTATTTAAGTCCTCCCAGGAAGCCGGTCAGCGCCTGGACCTCATCTTCTGAAAGCTGTGGATAGGCCGGCATCTGCGTGGTTGGGTTGATCGATTTAGGGTTTTTGACCAGTTGCGAAAGCCACTGAGTATCGCGTTTCGTGCCAACGTGAGAGAGGTCAGGGCCGATAACTCCGCCCTGTCCTCCGATTCGGTGGCAGAGGTCACACCGGTTCTGGTTGTAAACATTCTTCCCTTTTAAAATCTGGGCTGTGTCTTTGATGGGGGCTCCTGTTGCTTTTGCCACAGTGATGGGCTCGGGTGGCCACTCATTGGTGTCAATCGCATCCACCCATTTAAAAAAGGCGATGAGTTTCTTGATTTCATCGTCCGAAAGCTTCTGGTTGGGCATCTTTCTTCTCTGAGGATCCGGAGATTCGGGATTCTTAAGAAATACCTTCAACCAATTCTCTCCCCGCGAGGAATAAACCTTGGTCATATCGGGAGAGTAATAACCTCCAATGCCGAGGATCGTATGGCAATCATTACAGTTGTACTTATGCCAGACCCTCTTGCCTGATACGACCTCATCCGTCAGTTGATCGGTGTTGGTGCGTTTAGGGATGGACAGATGGGTGTCGATCGTGAGCCAGATAAAGACGGCCGTGCAGATAACCGTCGCCCATATGAAAAGATTTTTCGCTGCCTTACTTTCCATAAAACCCTCCTTTCCAAAGGTTTCAAAATCGATCAATTTGATTGATAAATACTAAAATCACCCCAACTCTGGCAAAAATCATTGACTTAAGTCAAAACCCTTACCCATTTTAGAAAGGCATCCACTCTTTGTTCGATATATCCAGGTGGTTCCGGAGATGAGCCATCTCCCCGATATGGAGAAGGCCTTTGAGAAGGCGATAGAGTTGGCAAAATAGGGTTACGAGGGGAGGGCCTTTTCAAGCAATTGGATAACCCTATCCAACTCTTGAAGTGTTGTTGTACGACCAAGACTAAAGCGGATGGCACCCATTCCAACCTCAGGAGGGATTCCCATCGCTTTCAGAACAGGTGACAATTCCACAGAACCGGAATGACAGGCGGCTCCCGTGGAGGCAGCTACGCCATCTAATTGTGCCAACAGTTCTGATCCGACTCTTCCGACAAAACTGACATTTAGCGTATTGGGGAGGCGATGGATGGGATGACCATTTAGAACAACCTCACTGCCGAAGTGTTCTTGAAGCATTTCCCAGAAACGGTCCCTAAGATAAGGGATTTTATCGTCATTGAGATATTTCTTTGCAACCTCGCAAGCCTTTCCCAGTCCCACGATGAGAAGGACATTTTCGGTGCCTGCCCGGCGTCCTGATTCATGGCCTGCGCCATGGATGAGGGGTTCGATAGGGGTTCCTTCCCGAATATAGAGGGCGCCTACACCCTTTGGAGCATAGAGTTTGTGACCTGCAACCGACAATGAATCGACTCCCAGGTCGTCCACCTGTGTATCAATCTTTCCCACGGATTGAGCTGAATCCGTATGGAAGAGAATTCGATGTCTCTTTGCAATTTCGGATATCTCTTTGATGGGCTGGATCGTTCCCACTTCATTATTGGCATGCATCACTGTGATAAGGATGGTTTTGGGTGTGATGGCTTTTTCAATCTCTTCAGGATCGACTCTTCCATACTGATCCACACCTACATGAGTCACCTCTGCCCCGAGTTTTTCAAGAAACTTACAGGGATTTATAACCGCCGGGTGCTCTATCTGTGTCGTGACAATATGATTTCCTCTGTCTTTTAAAGCATGAAAGACACCTTTAATCGCATGATTGTTTGATTCACTTCCGCCGCTGGTGAAAACAATCTCACCGGGGTGGCACTGGAGGAGATCAGACACCTGTCTCCGGGCATTTTCGATAGCTTCTTTTGCAGGGTCTCCTGCCCAGTGATGGCTGGAAGGATTACCGTAATGTCGATTCAGAAAGGGCTTCATCGCCTCAACCACTTCAGGAGCAATCGGTGTGCTGGCATTGAAATCAAGATAAATCTGTTCTGTTTTCATAAATCTCTTTATTTAAATTTCATTCTGAAGATACCCCTTCAGAAGTTGAATCAGATGATCCTGATCGAATTTCTCGTCAGAAAGTCGAAGCATGAGATCTTTGCCAATAAGTACATGATAGGGAACCGACCCATTTCCAAATTTCTTATAAATCTCCCCATCAGGGTCAATCATCACTGGATAGGTCAATCGATGCTGAAATGACCATGAAGAGGCTTTCCCAGCATCCTCCTGAACACCGATCGCCAAAACCTTCAATCCATTATCTTTGAACCTCTGCCAGATCTCTCTTTCGATCACAGGAGCCTCCTGCTGACACCGAGTTCAGAGGGTTTTCCAGAAGACCAAAAATATGGGAAATCCCTTTAAGTGCGAGAACAATTGATTCTCCCCGATCTGGAAATTTTCAATCTCTTTCCCAACTTCCAATGGATTTAATAGTTCATCAAAGACCTTCAGTTTATTCTCCTCCAAAGCGATTTCTAAAACCATCCACTACGGACTCCCGTGCGGTAGACCCTCCAGGAAAATAGCCCGGCTATCAGAATTAGAATAGCGGTTATCAGAGGTCCGAACCTTGATGTGATTTGCAACCCCAACAGAACAGTCGTTATAACAATGAATAAGCAGATAGATGCTAAACGTGTACGCCTGAGCCGGATAGGGGCGATTTGCTTGGCAATGCCTTCTGGGATTTCATCTCCTTTTACCTCGTTAAGGAGCGCCTCGATCGCAGGTTGGAGTCGGAAATGGACTATTGAGAGCAGCCCCATCAGCGAAAGCAGAAGGATCAACTTCAATAACAGAATTGGATTCCCGATCAAATCACTCCAAGGGAAACCACCCAAGGGAAGCAGCAGGAGCCCGGTGATTACAGCGGTAAACTGATAGACATAGCAACGGATGGCTGCCCCTTTTATAATGTTTTCGAAATACCTATCTACCAAAAATGTTGCCTTACCGAGTCGTCTCCGCTCATGGACAACAACAAGGTTGTAAAGGGGCGCGGCCATAAAAACGACTGCCAGAATATGGATGAACTTAAATACTTCGTATGCCATTTTAGCACCTCCTTCTTTCCCCCCTTATTTGATACGCCTTAAACTGGCGACCATTTTTCCCTTCTCCTGAAATTGTTCTAAAAGAACCTCCCTCATCAGGTCACAGGCCTGAATAATCTTGGTATTTGAGATACGATAATAAATGTTGACCCCCTCTCGCCTGGTCAAGACCACCCCTTTCGATTTCAATACGCTCATATGTTGGGATAGATTGGCTTTGCTGAGACCGATCTTCTCAATTAATTCACTGGCGGTCATTTCCCTGTCCCTCAATGTATTCAGGATCTCCAGTCTTTTGGCGTTTGAAAATACTTTACAGACATCGGCATGAAGTTCAAAAATCTTTTCCATATATTCCCCCATAATTGGTTTTAAAGTTTAAGGCCTTTTGAGGACATGCCTCGATACAAAGACCACACTTCAGACAATCCCATTCCGGGATAACAAACGCATCTCCATTCTCAGGTCGATATTGCCATCTCTTAATCTGGATAGGACATACGGTATCACATTTTTTGCACTCATTACATGAGGAACTAATCATCAATGGATACTTTCCTTTTCCCAACCAATGTCCCATCGTTCCCACGGGACAATAGGTACACCAATTCCGATGATGAGTTGGGATTCCGAGAACAATTCCAACAATCGTTGTTACACTCAGCATTGTTACAAAGACCCGCCCCATACCATCAATGCTCGGCCAGGCTCTTGGAAGTTGAGTAAATAAAACCGTCATCATAACCATCATGATGAATATCTTGAATTTTGTATTTCGGAACAGTAGGGGAATTCTTTTCTTTAAACTAATCCGGCTTAAAAGAAGATCCCATGAACTTCCCCTTGGGCACAACCAATCGCACCAGTATCTCCCCTTAAAGAAAGCGATTCCTATTCCGGCGATCATGCAGAGGGGGAGAAGGTATCCCAAAATGGGAAAACGCCATCCTCCGATCACGGCAAGGGGTAGAATCCAAAAGAACAAGAATTGCCGGGCTGAGCGTTTCTTGATAGCTGCCGGTAAAGTGTTCATTACTTCAACCTCCATTTTGTTTCGAATATCTATAGTTTATATATTTCTAAACTTTATTATAAAAAATCAAACCTGTCAAGTTTTTCTTAGTTAAAAACTTGACAGGTCATCTGTCAGAAGATCAGGACTGAACAGAGGAGGGGTAAAATAGGAAAGTTATCCGTTAAAGAAACCGGAAAGCTTGCCACGGGGATTGCAACGGAAAAAATATGAAGATGTGGAGTAAAAGTTTCATTACAGACTTGGTTTTTGGGTTTTGCCTTGATCACTGAACCCTGAAGTATTGATTCACCTTATGACAAAAAAGCTTTTAAGGGATTCGTATTTTTTATCACCGATCCCTTTTATATTTTTCAGTTCTTCTACCGATCTGAATCCTCTTCTCCTTTCCCTGTAGGTGATGATCTCACGGGCCAGGGACTCGCCGATTCCCGGGAGAAGGCAGAGGTCTTCCACGGAAACCCGATTGAGGTCGAGGGGAATATTGAAGACAAGAAGTTTATGAGCCTCCATGGTCCCGATTTTAATTTTAATTTCATCTTGCTTAATCCCCTTAGGCGCCCTTTTCAATCCTCCCTCACCCTTACCCTCTCCCCCCAGGGGAGAGGGTATATTGTTGGATGGGGATTCTTTCGCAACGGTAAGCAGGGTTCCTGTTTCCAAAGCGATTGAGGATAATTCAGGGTCAATAGAAGCAGGTTCCTTGAAACCGCCTGCCTTTTCGATTGCCTCTTTTAAGGTGGGGGAATGTTGAAAAATATAGACTCCGGGTTTCCGGACCTCTCCCAGGACTTCAATCACAATCTCTTGCGTGATTTCCTCTGAAGGGGCAGGGGGGGAATCGTAAAATTTAAAGGTGAGGATGCCGAGGAGGAATAAGGCTAAAATGAAGAGGACCTTCTGTTGACCGAGGGAAAAGTATCTATTAAAATGCGGAATGCGCCCGCCTGCCAAAGCACCTGTGCGGCGGGCAGGGAGTGCGGAATGCGGAGTGTAGAGAGAAAATAAATATTTAACTTTTGTTTTTAATTCCGAAATCCGCATTCCGAAATCCGAAATGGCTTAACCCTTTTCTTCTTTCAGGAGTTTGTAGTCGATCGAATCCACAAGGGCCTGCCAGCTGGCCTCGATGATATTTTCAGAGACTCCTACGGTTCCCCATTTGGACTCCCCATCTCCGGATTCGATGAGAACTCTGGTCTGGGCGCCGGTTCCGTCTTTGGTGGTGAGGATTCTCACTTTGTAATCGAGAAGTGTGACCTCTTTTAATTCGGGGTAGAACTTTTCGAGGGCTTTGCGGATGGCATTGTCGAGCGCATTGACAGGGCCATTTCCCACGGCGGCCGTATGTTCGACCTGATCGCCGACGCGGACCATGATGGTGGCTTCCGAGAGGGAAGGCCCTTCCTCCTCTTTTTTCTCGACGATCACGCGAAATCCAAGAAGCTCAAAGAACCTCTTATGTTTTCCAAGGCCCTTCTTGACCAGGATTTCAAAGGAACCCTCGGCCCCTTCAAATTGAAATCCTTCGTGTTCGAGTTTTTTCAAGTTGTCCAGGATGGTGCGGACATTGGGGTCTTTGCTTTCGAGGTCAATTCCGAACTCGGCCGCCTTGTAGAGAATGTTCGATTCTCCGGAAAGGTCGGAGATGAGAACCCTCTGGCGATTTCCAACCCGCTCGGGATGGATATGTTCATAGGTGAGTGGGCTTTTCCGGATGGCGCTCACATGGACGCCTCCCTTGTGTGCGAAGGCGCTTTCGCCCACATAGGGCAGGCACTTCGGATGAGGCAGGTTCGCCAATTCCGAAACGAAGCGGGAGACCTCGGTCATCTTATGAAGCTGGGCATCGGTCATACAATCCAGCCCCATCTTCAATTTGAGATTGGGAAGGATGGAACAGAGATTGGCATTGCCGCATCGTTCTCCATAGCCATTGATCGTTCCCTGAACCTGTGCGACTCCCTCTCTCACGGCAAGGATGGAATTGGCCACCGCCATCTCAGCATCGTTATGGGCATGGATGCCGAGAGGAACGGTGATTTCCTTCTTCACTTCTCGAATGGCCATCTGAAGATCGTAAGGAAGGGCGCCCCCGTTCGTGTCACAGAGCACGATCCAATCGGCCTTCGCTTCCTGAGCCGTCCTCAGGATGGAAAGGGCATAAGAGGGATTGCTCTTGAATCCATCAAAAAAGTGCTCTGCATCAAAAATGACTTCAGGCACTTTTCCCTTGAGAAAGCGGATCGACTGAGAGATGATTTCAAGATTCTCATCGAGGCTGATGTTTAATGCCTCGAGGGCGTGCATGTCCCATGCCTTTCCAAAGATGGTGACGGCCGCTGTTCCTGCCTCGATCAGCGCCTGGAGATTAGGGTCATTTCGGGGCGATGCCCCTGCCCGGCACGTGCTTCCGAAGGCAACGATCTTCGCCCCGGAGAGATGAACCGATTTGATCTCTTGAAAAAACTGGAGGTCCTTCGGGTTGGAGCCAGGCCAGCCCCCTTCGATATAGTGAATGCCCAGCTCATCGAGTTTTTGGGCAATCCGGACCTTATCCTCCACCGAGAAGGCAATATCCTCCGCCTGGGAACCATCCCGGAGGGTAGTATCGTAAATCTTCACTTCATCCAACCTTTTCAAAATATATTGCCTCACTAAAAGTGAAATAATAGAGATGGCTTCCTAAAAGTCGTCACTCCGGTCCTGCGGCAGGAACCGGAGTCTAGGGAATTCTTAACAAAATTGAAAACACTGGATTCCGGGTCAAGCCCGGAATGACAAAACAAGGACATTTACAATATCATTCCTCTATTTTTCTTCCGTGACCACCGGTTGATCCAGTTCAAAGGCGTCGTGGAGGGCTCGCACCGCCAACTCCGTATATTTGGAGTTGATGACGCAGGAGATTTTGATCTCCGAAGTCGAGATCATCTGGATGTTGATGCCATCCCTGGCCAGGGCGGAAAACATCTGCGCGGCCACATTGGAATGGCTTCTCATCCCAACGCCGATGATCGATACCTTGGCGATGTTTTCATCGGAGAGGACCTCTTTCCCGCCGATCTGTTTCACACTCTCCTTCACAATCTGAAGGGCCTTCGAGAAATCGGTCTTTGGAACGGTAAAGGCCAGGTCCGCACAGCCTTTTTCCGTGCTGGAGGTCTGGATGATCATATCGACCACGATATTGGCGTCGGCAATGGGCTTGAATAATTTAGCGGCCACTCCCGGGATATCCGGAACGCGCATGATCTCAATTTTGGCCTCATTCTTATTATAAGTCACTCCTGACACAACGACCCTTTCCATCTCTCTTTCCTCCTTGCAGACCATGGTTCCGGGATGATCATTGAATGATGATCTCACATGAATGGGAACATCGTACTTCTTGGCAAACTCCACAGACCGGATCTGAAGCACCTTGGCTCCCAGGCTGGCCATTTCAAGCATCTCATCATAGGAGATCCTGGAAAGCTTACGGGCCTTTGGGCAGACATTGGGGTCGGTCGTATAAACGCCATCCACATCCGTGTAAATTTCGCAGACATCCGCACGGATGGCCGCCGCCACAGCCACGGCGGTCGTATCGGAACCTCCCCGGCCGAGCGTGGTGATATTTTCCGACTCATCCACGCCCTGAAACCCGGCCACCACCACGATCCTTCCGTTTCTTAAATCCTCAAGCACCTTTTCCGACTCAATCCCGGTGATGCGGGCTTTGCCAAAGGCGCTGTCCGTCGCAATCTTGATCTGAAATCCGAGATACGATTTTGCATCACAGCCCATCGATTTTAGGGTCATCGAAAGCAGCGCAATGGTGACCTGCTCCCCTGTGGAGATGAGAACATCCATCTCTCTTTCATCGGGGTCCGGAGTGACCTGCTGGGCGAGCCGGATGAGTTTGTCTGTTTCTCCAAACATTGCTGAAACCACCACCACCACTTGATGCCCTTCCTCCCTGGTACGGATAACTCTTCCGGCCACATTCCTGATTCGGTCAATATCTCCCACGGAAGTGCCGCCGTACTTTTGAACAACCAATGCCATTACGTTACCTCCCATTCCAATTGCGGAATGCGGATTGTGGAATTTATGTAACACTTTAGCTCTTTGAAAAAAGCTCTTTGACAACCGAATAAAGAAAAAGCTGGCGTCAGATTCAACAATGTTGTATAACGTTCTCCAGGAGCAAGGAGAGCGTTATGGAGTCAGTCGTCTTCCGGTACCGGTGCCGGGATATTGAGCCTCAAGACATTTGCTTCATCCAGAGGACGATTTCTCAATTCTACGGGAAAGGGAGGTCCCATATCTCCAGAGCTTTATGCAAAGCCTGGGGATGGATGCAACCCAATGGCAAGCTCAAGGAATACGCAGCCCGGGATC
>JAGXTA010000163.1 GCA_018333535.1 Deltaproteobacteria bacterium
CCAGCCGCAACAATAGATCCCGGGCTGCGTATTCCTTGAGCTTGCCATTGGGTTGCATCCATCCCCAGGCTTTGCATAAAGCTCTGGAGATATGGGACCTCCCTTTCCCGTAGAATTGAGAAATCGTCCTCTGGATGAAGCAAATGTCTTGAGGCTCAATATCCCGGCACCGGTACCGGAAGACGACTGACTCCATAACGCTCTCCTTGCTCCTGGAGAACGTTATACAACATTGTTGAATCTGACGCCAGCTTTTTCTTTATTCGGTTGTCAAAGAGCTTTTTTCAAAGAGCTAAAGTGTTACAGGGAATTTAAGTTCACTCGCCATCCATCCTGTTGACAAGGAGGTATTAAGAAGATGAAATATACTACCCTTCTGTTCGATGTCAAAGATCATGTGGCTCACATTATCCTTAACCGGCCGGAGGCGCTCAATGCGATCAACTTAGAGTGGTCGCGGGATCTGATGTATGCCATCTTGCAATGTGATGAAGATCCCGCAATCAGGGCGGTCGTCATCAGCGGTGCGGGAAACCATTTCTGTGCCGGCGGAGACCTCAAGTCTTTCACCTCGCAGGGCAAGGACCTGCCTTTACATATCAAGGAGGTGACCACCTATCTTCATGCCGCCATCTCCCGGATGGTGCGAATGAATGCACCTGTGATTGCCGGGGTCAATGGCTATGCGGTGGGGGCTGGAATGAGCCTTGCCCTTGCCTGCGACATCGTTCTGGCAGCCCGGTCCGCCCGATTCAGCGTGGCCTATACGCGCGTGGGGCTGACGCCTGATGGAAGCATGTCCTATTTTTTACCCCGCACCGTCGGTCTCAAGAGGGCCATTGAGTTGACCTTAACGAACCGGATGCTGACCGCTGAAGAAGCGTTTGCATTAGGGATCGTCACACAAGTCGTCCCGGGTGAAGAATTACTCGCTCAGGCAAACCAGTTGGCCATACAGCTTGCCTCAGGCCCTTCGAAATCGTTCGGGGCTGCAAAACGGCTGATGAAAACGGGATGGAATGAGACCCTGGAGACACAGATGGAGAATGAGAGCCAGGCCATTGCGGGGATCACCCGAACCCAGGACACTCAAGAGGGCATCGCCGCCTTCGTCGAAAAGAGAACGCCGAAGTATAAAGGAATATAAATGTTTTTTGGGTTAGACCGTTTCTTGGATTTATTGAGTTTCATTCGTTAACCCAATAGACCCAAAGAACCCAACAAACACAATAAACCCTTATACTCTTGAACTCTTCAGGGATAAGTTTTAGAATGACCCCTATTAAGAAAAATCTGGGGAATCTTTTTTTGAAATCTGTGTAATCAGAGAACTCAAGGTAGTCTTTCAGAGTTCTCAGAGTGAGGTCTCCACATGCAAAAGGAGGGCATCAAAGCGAACATCGTTGTCTTCATTGCCAGTTTCTGCACCCTGGTCATCGAGCTGGTGGCGGGAAGGATCATGGCTCCCTATGTAGGCGTCTCGCTCTACACCTGGACAAGCATCATTGGTGTGATTCTCGCCGGCATCAGCATCGGCGCCTATCTTGGCGGACTGGTCGCAGACCGTTTCCCCCGCTCCTCCACGCTCGGCTGGCTTCTCTTTCTCTCCGGTGTAGGGGCGTTTTCGATCTCTCCCCTGACCAATCTGGTAGGCGGGGCGCACTTTGAAACGAGCCTGATGGTCCGGATTCTTCTGATCACCACGATCGTCTTCTTCGTTCCTGCCTGTATTCTCGGAATGATCTCGCCCGTGGTGGTTAAATTGGCCCTCAACAACCTGGCGAAGACAGGCAATGTTGTCGGAAAGATCTACGCCTTCTCCACTCTCGGCGCCATCCTCGGGACTTTTGCCACCGGGTTCTATCTCATCTCCTGGTTGGGAACGCGTAACATCCTCATCACCATGGGCATCATCCTCATCCTTTCCGGTCTGATCTTCGGAGGTTTTCTCGGAAGAAAGAGAGGGATGGCCTTTTTCTCCATCCTCCTTGGAATCATCTTTCTCGTCGTCCCCCTTGCAGGGCTTTATGGATATGCGGCCCTTCGCCCGGACGAGATGTCAATCTCCACCTCTCCTGTTCATGCCCTCAAGACGGCCTATGGATATGCCTTCAAGCCGCCCCTTGATGAAGACACCTATTTTTTCAAGGAGAGCGATTTCTATACGATCAAATTGAAGCGAAGCATCAAAGGAAACAGCGGAAATCCCCTTGAGTCACTGGTGCTCGATCATCTGGTCCACTCCTATACCGATCTGAGGGATCCCCATTATCTGGAATATGAATACATCCGGATTTACGAAGAATTTGTGAGGTGGCAGGCGAAAAAGCGAAAGCCCTTTAAAGCTCTCTTCATCGGAGGGGGAGGATACACGATCCCCCGTTATATCGAATCGAAGTATCCGGCGTCAGAGATCGATGTGGTGGAGATCGACCCGGAGGTCACCCGGGTGGTTCAACAGTATTTAGGCGTCTCAGAGAAATCGAAGATTCGGTCTCACAATATGGATGGCCGCTGGTTTGTGATGAATTGCAAGGAGAAAGGAAGTTTCGATTTCATCTTCGGCGATGCCTTCAATGACCTCTCGATCCCCTATCACCTGACGACCAAAGAATTTGCCATGCAATTGAAAGCCCTCTTGAAACCGGATGGATTACTTCTGGCAAATGTGATCGATAGTATGAGGAAGGGCCAATTTATGCCCTCCTATATCCGGACGCTGGAGGAGGTCTTCGGAAAGGGAAATGCCCATCTCATCACGCTCAGCTCCGATTTTGACAGCATCGGGATCAGCACACATGTGGTGGTGGCAAGTCCTAAGAAACTCGATATGGACGATTTTGTTAAGGTCGTAAAAAAAGAAAAAGGGGAGGAGATGACCTCCTATGTCATGCCGCAGGACCATCTGCAGAAATATCTAAGCGAACGTCGGTGGATCATTCTCACCGATGATTATGTGCCGGTGGATAACCTGATCGCCCCCATATTCGAAGAACGCTTCGGCTATCAGCGATAGGGGATTGAAGGGACGCTCGAATGGATGATAAAAAAGACTTCGTATTGGTGACGGTTTCCGGGCCGGATCAGCCGGGAATCACCGCTGCGTTCAGTAAAATTCTGGTGGACAACCGGGTGGAGGTCGTGGATATTGAACAGGCCTCGCTTCAGGATTTTCTCGGCCTCTCCTTCCTCCTGGACACGGGTGGTGCAAAACAGTCCAAGGATGGCGTCCTGAAAGACCTCCTCTTTGAAGCGAGCCGGCTTGGCCTGACACTTAATTTCAGGCTCTTCTCAGAGAAGGAAGTAAAAGCCAGAAACAGCAAGAACTTATTTATCCTCACTTACTTCGGCGATACCAGGGCGCTGGCTGAGATTTCAAATGTCCTTGCCGAAGAAAATGCCAATATCGAAATGATCAGCAACCTTACCCGTCACTGCGCCATGTGTGTCGAATTGACGATCGATGTCCATGAAGTCAAAAATCTCAGCCGGTTGAAGTCAAGGGTGATTGCCAAGAGCCATGAACTCAATATCGATCTCGCTCTTCAGAAAATGGAGGCCTATCGCAAAAATAAACGCCTCGTTTTTTTTGACATGGACAGCACCCTCATCGATATGGAGATGATTGACGAAATGGCCAAAAGGGCAGGGGTTTTTAAGGAAGTTTCGAGGATTACGGAAAAAGCGATGAGAGGGGATATCGATTTCGAGGAATCGCTCGTCCAGCGCGTCGCTCTCCTGAAAGGATTAAAGGTGGAAGAATTGGAGAGGATCAGAAATGACATGAAACTCTCCGAAGGGGCCGAGGATTTAGTGGACGCTCTCAAGAGACTGGGTTTTAAACTCGGCCTGGTGAGCGGGGGATTCGATTATTTTTCTGATTACCTGCGGGAGAAATTAGGCCTGGATTTTTCCTATGCGAATCGACTGGAGATCAAAAACGGAGCCTTAACGGGCAAAGTTTCAGGGAAGATTGTGGATAATACATACAAGGCCAGGATCGTCAACATGGTCTCCGGTGAGCAGGGAATCCTTTTGGATCAGACCGTTGCCATCGGCGACGGGGCCAATGATGTTCTGATGTTAGGTCAGGCGGGGTTGGGCATTGCTTATAATGCGAAGGAGCGGCTCGAACGGGCAGCCAATATGAGCCTGGGCCGGGCACGCCTCAAAAATATCCTGTACATCCTGGGAATCTCCGAAGAGGAGATGGGCTCCTGGAGTGTTTGTGACTCCCCATAAGGATGGGGATGGTAAAGAAAAGGATTAATATGGCTACTAAAGTGAAATCCAGAACGCTGAAAAAGAAGAAAGTGGAGGACAAACCGAGATGAGGGCGTGTCAAGAGGTTTGACGTTTTTCGGGTTTTTCGGGAAATATGGGAAGTGTCCCTGCTATTGGTTCACGGGTTAACCTTAACGTTGCAGAAGATTTAGTCATACGGACATGGGTGAACCGGTCGTAAAGGCTTCGGGGCGAACCTTTAAGGCGATCAGCACATACAATTCCAACCCTTGCTGGAGTTCACCTTAGGTGAAATTCGCCGATTTCCATAACATGTCAAATCAATCGCCGTTCGAAGCCTTGAAGAGCGGTTTACCCATGGCCGTTTATGCAACTGCGAGGTTCACTGAGCCAGAGGTCTCTTTGGCCTTCCTTTTTAAAAATAGAACTGCCCTTTCCCAACGAATTTCAATTTTGTCCATTGTCAAGGGCTGACTACGCCTCGCAATGTCCCCTTTATCGGTGATTGTTTTTTATACGGGTATCTCAAGAAGAATTCTATCGTAATTCACTTTTGGAATTGTCTTCTCTCTACCTTCCTTCGTCTTTTTAAGTTCGATTAGCCCTATTTTCGCAAGGAAATGGACATCGTCAAAAGTATTTTTGATGTCCCTGCTGAGAAGTTTGGCGAGTTCGTAGATCGATTTTGGATGCTCCTTTTTGATCGTTTTTAATATCCTCAGTCTCTCTTCTGAAAGTATCTTTCGCATTGACTCAATGTTTTCAAAAGAAATTCCCTCGTGCTTCTTAATCTGCTCTCCCCTTTCAAGCCTTCCCCATACCTCTTTAACTTCATGAAAGAGATCCTCTTTGTTTTTTATAGATACTCTTACATCCCTGACTCTCATGGATTGTCCTCCCTAAAATGTTCTATGGAGTTGATAAAATCCAGCCACAACTTCTCTAATCCTTCAAACTTATAGAGATATTCTTCATTGCGGTAATGCCTGTGGTCCGCCTTGTGTTTATAATTATCGTAACCTATCACCCTTTCATCATTGACGATGTAAGCAAATGAATATTTAAGTCCATGCGGTCTATCTTTGCTTTTGGGTACCCCCCATATCTTTATTTCTTGAAAGGAACCATCTTCAAAATAATTTTTCTCATGATAGACGAGTTTCGCTCCCATATTGGTCTATTGATACCATATATTGTCGGGCAAATCAAGTCCGTGGGGGATATCGACCAAAAGCTCGATATCTGGAATCGTTGTTTCGCCTGGATATGACAGCTATTCAAAGAAAAGGGACCAATATCGGCGCGAGGAATGGTTCACAAGCGAATGGAGTGTATCCATATTCGAAAAAAACATTGAACGAAGTACTCTTCTCAAAAATAAAACCCTCCCCTTTTCAACTGATTTCAGTTTGTCCATTGTCAAGGGCTGCCCCCGGCCCCTCTTTTCTCCCCTCGCCTTTCCCTTACTATCAATTTTTAAATTTCCCTGAAACCCTGAACCGTTATTCAACTTCAGATTTCTTTTCCATGTACTCTTTTCATGATGCTCCAATATTTCCAATAAGGGATGGCCTCTACCGTAAGTTTCTCTTTGCGGTAAGCGGTTTCAGTGTCAAGCGTGACAAGAAGCGCTCTTTGCAGTTTATTTCTCTCTAAAAATTTAAAAAGGATCTTGATGTCTTCTTTGTCTATTTTCCCCTTTATCTTAATTTCGATAGGCAGGGCCTGTCGGTCCCGTGTGTGGATAATATCAATTTCTTCTTTCTGGGGGGTTTTAAGAAAAAATTGCGCCTCCAGGCTATTTACAAAAAACTGTTCTAAAATAAGAGAGAAATCGACTTCGGGATTCAGCGCCAATGTAAAAGCCGTGTTGGAGAGATAAAGACGCTTTACTTTCTTCTCGCTGGTGAGTAGATTTCGTGAATAATTGTAGAGTTTTTGTAAAAATAAAGCATACTCAAGATAGGAGATATAGTTTGAGGTGGTTCTCTGATCAATTTTCAGATCGTTGCCAAGGTTTTTATAATCGAGATAAAAACCGGGTCTTGATGCCGTGATCATTAGCAGTTTATGGAGAAGTTCCGGTAAATCGAGCTTGAAGGTTTGTGGGATATCGATAAAGATAACCCTTTGGAGCAAGCTTTCTTTGAAGTACTTACGGAGCATAGGTTCATCGAATTCCAGAGCCTCGATGAAACCTCCTGTTCTGAGAAAACCTGTTAGATGCCGTTTTATATCCTTCTCAAAAATCTTTTCTCTGATGGTATCAATCTCTGAACCTTTGAATTCAAGATATTCATCAAAATCCAGGGGCTTCATGACAAAGTCAAAAAACCGTCCTGCCAGGCTCTCCCTTGTCTCTTTCCAAATGGTAACCTGGGCGGAACCCGAAAGAAATATTTTCGTCCTCGGATTCATATCATAGAGAAGTTTTACCTTGGAAGCCCAATCCTTTAGCTTCTGGATTTCGTCGAGAAATATAAATACATTTTTTTTGCAAATATCTTCACGGAGCACCTCTATCTCATACTGCTTGATCAGGTCTTCAAGGTCGTATTTCATCTCGTCGAATGAAAAATAAAAAATATCATAGGGACGGCTTCCCTTTTTGAGGAGATCATCTATGATCTGATACATCAGGGTGGTTTTACCGGCCCTTCGTAGACCGGTGAACAATAACATCTGTCGTTTATTTAAATATCCATTAATCTCACTAAAGATCTTCCTCTTTTTCCCCAAAAGTTCGGAAGGGACTTTGCCATCCTTCCACCAGGGATTGAAATTGTATAAATCCATTTACGCTCCAATGTCATTAGATTTTAATTTCAGGTACATTATAAGCCCATATCTTAACAATAGCAATAGCAATGGCCAATATTCTCCCCTGCCTACCGGTTGCCGCAGGCAGAAGGGACAGGCGTCAAGGATGAGAGGTAAAGGGTTACCGGCAATATATATTTCCGAGAAATCCTCCATGACGGGTACGTCACCCACGAACCATGAAAATGGTCTGGGTGTTTGGGTTACGGTTACGAAGCCCCTGCCTACCGGCAGGCAGGCGTTTCGGTTACCGGTAACGGTTACGTGTAAAGAATTTAAAGACGATAACCGTAGCCTTTTATTAACGATACGGGTCCCGCGAAACGCGGGATTGCCGTTGCCGTCACCCCCTTATTTTCTGAGCAATATAGGAGGGTATAAGACAGGATATTTGACAAACCCGCACAAAGAAGATAATTTGGGGGCGATGAAGGAGATTGTTGAGGTCGCGGTAGGGCTTCCTGTTTCAAAGACGTTCCACTACCTCATCCCGGAGGCAATGAGGGGTTCTCTCCAGGTGGGAATGAGGGTCCTGGTGCCTTTCAAGGGACGCAAGGTGACCGGTTTTTGTCTTGACTTTCTCGATCAGCCACCCAAGGGGATTGAGGAGAAGTTGCGCGAGGTGGAGAAGCTTCTCGATGAAGCGCCCCTGATCGATCCGCAGATGCTCCGTTTCTACCGGTGGATCTCCGACTATTACCTCTATCCCCTGGGCGAGGTCATCAAGACAGGACTTCCGCCGGGGCTCCATCTAAAGAGCGAGTTGATGTTAAGCCTTACAGATCGCGGATCGAAGGCCCTTGTTCAGGGGAGTTTAGGGCCGGTTGAAGAGAAAGTCCTGAGGGAGATCGAAAGGTGCGGGAAGATCCCTTTGAAGAGGGCATTGAAGGTTTTCCCGGCCGAGACTCCCAGATCACAGATCTTTTCTTTGAAGAGAAAGGGACTTCTTCATATTGAGGCAGGATTAGAAGACAAGGAAGTCAGGCCTAAGTTTGAGAAGATCGTCCGTTATGCGGGAGGAGAGGTTGTTGAAAAGCTCTCAAAAAAGCAGTCGGAGATCCTGAGATGGGTTGAGGAGAAAGGGGAGGTCTCTTATCCCGAACTGAGTAAGAGATTCAAATCTCCTTCAAAACCTGTCCAATCCCTTCAAGAAAAAGGCCTTCTCTCGATCACTCAAAAAGAAGTCTGCCGGGACCTCTCGGTTCGATCCGAACTCAAACCCTATCCGAAACCTTCTCTCACTTCAGATCAGGAAAAAGCGTTCGGAGAAATCCTGAAGGGAATCGATTCAAAACGCTATTCCCCTTTTCTCATCCATGGTGTCACGGGAAGCGGAAAGACGGAGGTCTATCTTCGGTCGATTGAAGAGGTCTTAAATCACGGGAAAGAAGCCATCGTCCTTGTCCCTGAGATCTCGCTGACGCCCCAACTCCTCTCCCGATTCAGGGATCGCTTCGGGGAGAACCTCGCCCTGCTCCACAGCGGACTCGGAAAAGGGGAACGCTATGACCAGTGGAGGAAGATCTGGAAGGGAGAGGTAAAAATTGCCCTGGGAGCCCGATCCGCCATCTTTGCCCCTTTTAAAAATGTGGGGATCGTCGTTGTGGATGAGGAGCATGATCCCTCCTATAAACAGGAGGAGAAGTTGAAATATCATGCGAGAGATATTGCCGTGGTCCGGGCCAGGGAGGCCGAGGCCACGCTCCTGCTGGGTTCAGCCACTCCATCCCTTGAATCGTTCTACAATGCCGAGAAAGGGAAGTTCCGTCTCCTAACCCTTCCGGAGAGGATCGAAAGAAAACCCCTTCCAAAAGTGGAGGTGGTGGACATGAAAAATGAGAAGAGTCTCCTCTCAGAGAAGGTGAAGGCAGCCCTTCTGAAAAACATCGAGGAGAGGAGACAGAGCCTCCTCTTCCTCAATCGACGGGGTTTTGCCAACTTCATCCTCTGCCCGGAATGCGGCTTTACCTTCAAATGTCCCAACTGCAGCGTCACCCTCACCTTTCATATGAGAGATCGTTCCCTCCAGTGCCACTATTGTGATTATCGAATCAAGGCGCCGGGAGACTGTCCAAAATGTGAAGGGCACCGGCTCCGGGGAATGGGAATCGGAACGGAGCGTTTGGAACAGGAGATTAAAGACCTGTTCCCTGGGGCAGAAGTGGGAAGGATGGATCGTGATACAACCTCAAGGAAGCATTCCCATCAGCAGATTCTAAAGGGGCTTGAGTCCGGGAAGACAGACATCCTGGTAGGAACGCAGATGATTGTAAAAGGCCATGATTTCCCCAATGTGACCTTTGTGGGGGTGATCTCTGCGGACACTTCGCTTCACTTCCCTGACTTCCGGTCGAACGAAAGGACCTTCCAGCTCCTTACGCAGGTGGCAGGAAGAGCGGGCAGAGGAGAGGCGCTCGGAGAGGTGGTGATCCAGACCTTTAACCCGGATCATAAAAGTGTTCTAATGGCAAAGGATCATGACTTTGATGGATTCTACCGGGAGGAGATCGGGTTCAGGCGAGCCCTGGAGTATCCTCCTTTCTCAAGGCTGATCAATTTCAGGCTGACTGGAAATAATGAGAAGAAGACGAAGATGGCTTCGGAGGAGATGGAGAGGATCGGACAGTCGCTGCTAAGGAGAAGGTATGGAAAAGGGGTCGAGTTATTGGGTCCCAGCGCTGCCCCATTTGTTAGGATGAGAGGCAAATTCCGTTTCCAAATGCTGGCCAAAGGGGTCAACTCCAGGCTTCTTCATCAATTTGCCAAGGAACTCATGACTCAGATGGAGGAGAGAATCAAAGGAAGAGGGGTCAATTTAGATGTTGATGTTGATCCGGTCTTCATCCTATAATGAACTTCCAAAGGATCATTGCATAATGGAAAGTTAATCCCGCGAAGCGCGGGACTAATTTTTCAATGTTAATTTTGCAATGATGTTTTGATTGTTCCAATATTCCTGCTTAAAAGGAGTAAGCACAATGATTGATCGAAGACACGGATTTTTTGACAGGGATAAGGAGACAATGTCAAAGGAGAAGAGGGAAACCTATCAGAGAAAGAAACTTTCTGAGATCCTTTCACATGGGTATCTCCATTCGAAAACGATCCGTTCAGGGTTTGAAAAAGCAGGGTTAAAACCGGAGGGGATAAGAGACCTCAAGGATTTGGAGAAACTCCCCATCACGAAGAAAGCGGACCTGGTCAACGCCCAGAAAAAGGCCCTTCCCTTCGGAGGGTTCGAGGTCATCTCAGGGGCAGGGTTGCGAAGGATCTATGTTTCACCCGGACCCGTCTATGAACCCGGGGAATGGGATTATGACGATATTCGCTGGGCTCAAGCCCTCTATGCCTGCGGGATCAGAGAGGGTGATATCGTTCTCAATACCTTCAACTACCATCTCACCCCCCTGGCCCTCATGCTGGACGAATCGCTCGGGATGTTCAAAGCCACGGTCGTCCCTGTGGGTCCCGGAAATATTTCAATGCAGATTAACCTGATGAGACAACTCCGTGTGACCGGATATGTCGGAACTCCCAGCTTTCTCATGGCGATCATTGAGGCGGCCGAGGGCATGCGTCTTGATCTCAAGAGAGATCTTCATTTGAAGGCCACCTTTGTCGGCGCGGAGATGTTTCCGGAATCGCTCCGTCAAAAACTGGAGTCGAAGCTTGATCTCATGGTCCGGCAGGGTTATGGCACGGTCGATGTGGGCTGTCTCGGATATGAATGCCCGGAGAAGAGAGGGATGCACATCCCCGAGGATGTGATCGTGGAGATTGTGGATACAGAGACGGGCAAGCAGATGGAGACAGGGGCGACCGGAGAAATTGTGGTCACCAATTTTAGCAAGGTCTTTCCGATGCTTCGTTTTGCCACTGGAGACCTCTCCTACCTGATCGACGCCCCCTGTCCCTGTGGAAGGACTTCAATGCGCCTTGGTAGGATTATGGGCCGGACAGATCAGGTGACCAAGGTCTGGGGGATTTTCATTCATCCCTGGCAGGTGGATGAGATGATGGCAAAATTTCCAGCCATTGCCAACTATCAGGTGGTGGTGACAAGAAAGGATTACCGGGATGAGATGGCGATCTATGTCGAATTAAAGGAGGAGATTGCGGATAAGATCGGCCTGAAAAGAAAACTGGAGAAGGAGGTCCTGGAGACTCTCAAAGTGACTTCCGAAGTGATCTTTACCGTGAAAGGAGGCATTCCGGACCGGGCCAAAAAGATCGATGACCGGAGAATCTGGGAGTAAACCCTGTTAGAAAACAGATATTTTCCGGGGTTCATCTCCACTACGAGCAGAGGGGGTTTTATAACGGGGTAAAGGGATGGGGAGCGAAGGCAAAATTAAAGTGGGGGGCATCATGGCAGCAACCGGTCTGGCGACAGTAAGCATCCTTGCCCTTCCCGATCGGCCTGACGTCCAAGGGACGATTCTCCAAGCCATGGGAGGGCGGAATATCAATATCGAATTTGTCGTTCACAATGTCGACATCGAGGGCAATGGAAATATGACCTTCTGTATCGATCAGAAGAATCTGGAGACCGCCCTCGCAGTCCTTGAAGGGGTGAAACCCCTGATCGAGGCGAGAGGGATTTCCTACCATCCCAATGTGGCGACAGTCAGCGTCTTCGGTCCCCACTTCAGGGAGAGGCCGATGATCTCCGGTTTAATGTTCAATGCCCTGGGGACAGCCGGGATCAATGTGATGGCAATCAGCACCTCGATCTCCAGTTGCTCCTGTGTGATTGAGGCGGATCAGATCGAAGAGGCGATGAGGGCCTTGCACGAAACCTTTGAAGCTCCCCATCAGGTCACGAAGTTCGCACCCTGAAGGAGAAGGGTCCAAGGATTCCAGGGTTCGAGGGGGATAGTAAAAATCTATGGATAAAGCTCTTGAGAGGTTAGCTGAACAGATTCTTGCTTTTGATGAGGCCTCCCTCGCCAGACTGAGGGAGAAGTACCGATTAAGGATTGAACAGTTTGATGGAACAAAGGATTGGGAGAAAGCGGTGATCATCTACTCCATCATCAATGCCGTCAGCCTTAAAAACAATCTCTTCAATGAGAATGTATTGAGACGGAAGAAGGGAGCAGAGAAGACTGTCTCCAAAAGGCCCAACTTGAAAAGGGTGAAATAGACCTTACATAAAACAGACTCGCCGGGAACACTTTCAGACCCTTGTAATGCGGGTTTTTATTGGAATGGGTCATAGAGGACTTCATTAAAAGTGAACTCCGGTCCCGCCTTAGGCGGGATTGATAGACTATAGTGCTTGACATTTAAAGGTTCCGCTACAAGGCTCTTACAGTGTCCCTGCCGTGTCTGTTTTTTGGTGTTTTATTACAGCAGTAAGTTAGGGAGAAGAAGATGGAGATCGGAAGATTGGCAAGGCACCTGGGAGCAGTGGCGGCAGGGGTGGCCACGGTTGAAATCCTGATCGAGCGGAAAGCCATTGACCTCGACATCCTTCCTTCAGCGAAATCCATCGTTGTCATTGCCTGCGGTCACAGCCGTGCCGCGCTTGACTCGAGGAATCTTCAGGTCAAGCAGAATGATACGATTGCGACCTACGAAAAGGCGAGGGACATCTCAAAACAGTTGGCCATGGCTCTGGAGAAGCAAGGTTATGGAGCCGTAGCCATCCCCGGCTTCATTCCAATTGATATGTCGGATGAAAAACAGGGAATGGTCGGGGCAATCGATCTGAGAAGGGCGGCTGTGGAGGCAGGAATCGGAAGCTATGGAAAGAGCGGCCTTCTACTGGTCAAAGGGTTTGGACCGAAGGTGAGACTGGGGGCTGTCCTCACGACGGCCTCCCTTAAACCGACGACGAAAAAAAATCGGTTTCCATGCCCGACCGATTGCCAAATCTGCATATTGGGCTGTCCGAGCAAGGCCCTCCTCGGAGGGGGACAGGTCGATAAACGGGCCTGCGGCCGATTGGTCTTTGAGTTCGGCCTTCGGGGCATGACAAAATTTGTGGGAGGAATGCTCAATGCCTCGCCAGAAGAACGGGTAGAAATGTTAAAAAGCCGCCCTTTCCGTGAACTCTGGCAGACCCTTGTGTCGGGAAATTACTACTACTGTTTTGAATGTCAGGCGCTCTGCCCCATCGGAAAGGGAAAGAGATAGCAGGGAGTCATCCCTCCATGAAAGGGTCGGGAGGTTCTTCTGGAAAAACCTTGAAGCGAAACCTTTCTCTGTTGAACTCCATAGGTTCACTTACGGAAATCATGATCCAAAGGGCAGATGGGCCCGTTGGCATTACTTTAAAGACCGCTTTACAAGGTTTTGGAAGGGGGACCTTCCGACCCTTTTTGGGTCAAGTAATTTCCGTAACTGAGGGGTTACAACAGGGATGAGGATTCTCCCCCTTTTCATCTTCTGGTGTCTCTGGTACCTCAACTTTTCGACCCGGACGATCTTCTCTCCCATCCTTCCCCTCATCGAAGATAATCTTCTGCTTTCCCATGGAAAGGCCGGGGGGCTCTTCATCTCTCTTTCGGTCGGGTATAGCCTCAGCCTGCTCGCCACTGGCCGTCTGACCCTGGCCTGGGGTTACAAGAGAACCGTGGCCATCGGTTTTTTGGGCGTGAGCCTTGTCTTCTTCGGATTTCAGTTTGCCGAGAGTTATATTTCGTTCCACCTTCTCTTTTTTCTTCTTGGCCTTGGAACAGGGACCTACATCCCCGGCATTCTTCCCATCATCACCGAGACCTATGAACCCCGAAATTGGGGGAAAGCCATCGGTCTTCATGATTCCGCAGCAAGTTTCTCAATCTTCACCATCCCCATTCTTATGGCTTATGGGTTGCAGTTCTTTTCCTATAAGACTCCTCTCCTCTTTTTAGGGGTCATTTCTCTGGTTTTCCCTCTCTTTTTCTGGAAAGTCTCTGTCGAGCCCCAAAAGGAACCGCTCCAAAAGGGAGAGGGCTATATCAGTCTTCTTAAAAAGAGTACCATCTGGATCATGATCCTTCTCTGGATATTGTCCTCGGGGTCAAGCATGGGGGTTTATTCCATCCTTCCCCTTTATCTCATCAAAGAGAGGGGGATTGAGTTCGAACTGGCCAATACCCTTTTAGGGATCTCCAGGGCGGGTGGGATGGCTGTCCCAATCCTGATCGGCTTTCTGGTCGATCGCTATGGGTACCGAACCATCCTCTTTTTCAGCCTCCTTTTGACCGGGTTAAGCACGATTGGGCTCTCCCTGTCGTCCCACCTAAGCCTGATTTTTCTATCTCTCACTCTCCAGGCCGTCCTTTCACTGGGGTTCTTCCCTGTTGCCCTGGCCACGGTTTCGAAGTTGGCCCCCCTTTCGAGCCGGTCGATGGTGCTCGGGGTGATTATGTCCGTGGGCGTTGGATTTGGAATGGGACTTACCCCATTTCTGCTTGGTTTGACGGCTGACCATTTCAACTTCAGAGTGGGGATCTTCTGGCTGGGCCTGTTGACCTCACTCTCCTCCCTTTCGGTTTATCTTCTTAAAGAAGAGATAGCCGGGTAGAACCCGCTTTATTACCTCATCCACACTATTAGTATCCATTCTCTTCTTTACCACCACAATATATTGTGAAAGAATTTAATTTTTTAATTTTAAAACTTGACAAAAGGAAGGCTTTCATGTTAACCTTGTGAAAGATTGTCACAAGGCAAGGAGGCTGGTATATGGAACTAAATGATCCGCTGATACGGATGGGGCATTCCCCCCCTTCCCCAAAATTAAAAAGAAGTGTGTCTCTTTTCCTCCGTCTCTTCCTGAAAATCATCCTTGTCATCGTCATCTCCACACTCTCCATTCATCTCCCCGATTTCACAGTCAGGACCCCGAACAGAGGGCAGGCTATCCAGGAGATAGTAGGGATATTGGAGAGGTATTCAACAGACCTGGATAAGGTGACCAGGACCCAGCTGGCAGAAGCCATCTACGAGGAGTCGGTCCGTTACAACCAGGACCCTAAGTTCATTCTGGCTCTGATTGCCATTGAGAGTTCCTTTCAGAATCAGTCTGTTTCCGAGAAGGGCGCCAAGGGGTTGATGCAGCTCATGCCCTATGTGGCCGAATCCCTTGCCCAGGAACTGGGCATTGAGTGGAATGGGGACCCCACCCTGTTCAATCCTTTTCTCAACGTAAGAATGGGAATGCACTACCTTTCTCAGCTCATCCTCGATTTTGATGACCTCAGGGTAGCCATGGCGGCATATAATTACGGGCCGACTTATGTTAAAAGCCTAATTGAGAGAAGGCAACGAATTCCAGTTCACTACCACCGCAGGGTTCTCACCGCCTACCATACCCTTTAGCATCCACATCGCTTAAAAAGTAAACCAATTATTCCCCTCTTCCCTGGTGGGACTGTGTCGTACTTAGCCGTTCGCCCTTCGACACGCTTCCACCTTCGCCAGGGCTTCGGCGGATAGGCAGGACGAACGGCTAAGTGATTGTTTTTTGATGAGCCGCTGTCCGTTCGTGGTGAGGTTCTCGAACCATGAACGGAATTATGACACAGCCTCTCAAATGGGAGAATATTACTTGATAATTCCCATCGTTCAGGTTTTATGATAAGGTATTACTGACGTGAAGGAGAAGAATTCAATGGCCTTTATCCCTTCTTATATCAACCTTTACGAACGAGGGGAACTCCAAAAGAGAGTCGACCTCCTTATGGATATCCTCAAGGAGTGCCGGCTCTGTCCGAGGGAGTGCCGGGTCAACCGGCTAAACGGAGAGGTTGGCTATTGCAAGGCTCCCTCGGAGCTGATGATCTCGAGTGCATTTCCCCATTTTGGAGAAGAACCCCCCCTGGTCGGATACCACGGCTCAGGGACGATCTTCCTCACTCACTGTAGTCTCCGGTGCATCTTCTGCCAGAATTATGACATCAGCCACGAAGGAAGGGGTGAGAGTATCTCCCCATCTGATATGGCTCGCGCCATGAAGAGGCTTCAGGAGATAGGCTGCCACAACATCAACTTCGTCACCCCCACCCATTACACCCCCCAGATCATCTCCTCACTTCCCGAGGCGATTGAGATGGGACTTCAGCTCCCCATTGTCTACAACTGCTCCGGTTATGAATCGATGGAGGTGATTCGGCTTCTTGACGGAATTGTGGACATCTATATGCCTGATGCGAAGTATATGGATGAGAAGCATGCCCGGAGGTATTCCAATGCTCCCGACTACCCGGAAGTCCTTAAAAAAATTCTCAAGGAGATGCACCGCCAGGTAGGAGATCTGACAATGAATTCCGCAGGAATTGCTGAAAGGGGGCTTCTCATCCGGCATCTGGTGATGCCCAATGGGGTCGCCTCCTCTGAAGCGGTCTTGAAGTTCATCGCCGAGGAGGTCTCGGCTGACTCCTATGTGAACATCATGGCCCAGTACCGGCCTGAGTACCGGTCTTTCGATCATCCCGATATCAGCCGGAGGATTGCCCATAAGGAGTATGCGGAGGCGATCCAAATTGCGAAACGGTTCCATCTCTATCGGGGATTTTAAGTAAATCAAACGAATAGCGCGAATTATAACGAATCACACGAATAATACAGAACATCCATCATTAGAAATGAAATTATCTTCCAGGCAATTCGAAAAGAGCTTTCAAGAAATTCAATCCCTTAAGAGGAGAGTCCGATCTCTCACCAGAGAGATTGAATCCATCAGGAGGACCTCGATAGAAGACTCGTCTCCCGTGGAGAGGCTGCTCAGGATGAGAGGGATTCGGGTTTTTAGAAAAAATCCCACCGATCGGCTCTTCTTCCCTTCTGACCTTTCCGGGTCCTATCAAACCCGATTCTATGAGATGATGAAGAGATACTCTTTCCGCCTCGTGCTCCGGGATATGATCAAGAATCAGGATGGGTTTCGCATCCGGGATTTGACCCACTACTGTTCTTCAAAAGTCGTCCGGGGATATTGTGAGATTCTCTGCGACATGGGAGTGATCATAAAGAGCGGAAGGGCGAGTTACCAAACCGGCGTCAGGCCCCTTTACAGTTTTGGGCCGACCTTAGAGTGGTTCATTGCCGAGATGTTTAAAAGGGAGTTTGCCTCTCCTGCCCTTTATGGAGTGAGCATGAAAAAGACCCGCTCCGGCGGAGATTATGATGTAATCGCCTCCTGGAATCAGAGGCTGGTCTATGCGGAGGTGAAATCGTCCCCTCCCAAGGGGGTCGAGCAGGCTGAGATCTCCACCTTCTTTTCAAGGTTGGAAGACCTCTTGCCCGATGTGGCCATCCTCTTCAATGATACTCAATTGAGGATGAAGGATAAACTGGTCGTCATGTTTGAAGAAGCACTGAGCCGAAGATATGGAGGGGAGTCAAAAACACTCTATCCTGTGGAGAGGCTTGTGGAAGAGCTTTTTCATATCGGGCATTGCATCTTCATCGTCAACAGCAAAAAGGACGTCGTGGAGAATTTTGGAACCTGCCTCAGGGATTATCTGAGACACGGAACCACTTCTCCCTCTTCTCGCCCCGTTGGGGTGGTGTCACAATTAACCGTTCGCCCTGAGGTTCTCGAAAGGTGAACGGTTTGCTCAGGAGAGGCTCTGTCGAACCGAGAGGGACTTGCGACACAACCTCCCCTGCGGGGAGAGGGTCGGGATGAGGGGCTAATCTTCAAAAGGTAAGTAAGGTGAAAAATAAAGAACTGGCTGACCTCTTCGATAAGATGGCAGGCATCCTCGAATTCAAAGACGAGAATCCTTTCAAGATCAATGCCTATCGAAAGGCATCAAGGATTCTGGGCGATCTCACGCAGGATATCGAAGAGGTTGCGGAGAGAGGCGAACTGAAGGACATTCCTGGGATTGGCGAGGGAATGGCGAAAAAGATTGAGGAGTATTTGAAGACAGGAAAGGTCTCCAAGTTTGAGGAAGTGAAGAAAGGGGTCTCAGATGAGTTGATTGCTATGATGGATATACCGGGGATGGGACCGAAGACTTTAGCTTTGATTCATAAAGAGAGGGGGATCAATAATCTTTCTCAGTTGGAAAAAGCAGTGGAGGATGGTTCTCTCATTGGCCTTCCCGGGATGGGTGAGAAGAAGGTTGAAAACATCAGGCGAGGCATCCAGCTCCTCAAACAGAGTAAAGGGAGGATGAACCTGGGCATGGCCTTTCCCGTGGCAAAACGGATTGTTGAGACCTTGAGAGAGAGGACAGGTTCAGAGAAGATCGAATGGGCAGGTTCCCTCCGGAGGATGAGGGAGAACATCGGAGACATCGACCTCTTAGCCACTGGCCCTGACCATGAGAAGATCGTTCATACCTTCACCCATCTTCCGGAGGTGAAAGAGGTCTTAGCCTCCGGAGAAACAAAAGCCTCTGTCATCGTTGAAGGAGGACTTCAGGTCGATCTCCGAGTGGTGGAAGAGGGTTCCTATGGTGCGGCTCTACAATACTTTACCGGATCAAAGGGTCATAACATCCATCTCAGAGGGATTGCCAGGGCAAGAGGGATCAAGATCAATGAGTATGGTGTTTTCAAAGGTGAGAAGAAGATCGGTGGCAAAGAAGAGAAGGATGTTTATAAGGCTATTGGTATGGATTGGATCGAGCCCGAACTTCGGGAAGATCGTGGAGAGATCGAAGCCGCACAGAAGAAGAACCTTCCAAGACTGATTGAGGAGTCTGAAGTCAAGGGAGACCTTCATGTCCATTCCAACTGGAGCGACGGATCTTCTTCAATCGAAGAAGTTGCCAGAGCCGCTCAGAAGAAGGGTTATCAATATGTGGCAATCTGCGATCACTCAAAAACCCTGAAAATCACCCATGGTCTCGATGAAACACGGCTGATGAAGCAGATGGAGGAAATCGATCGCATTAATGAATTGTTGAAGAGTTTTCAAATTCTAAAAGGAACAGAAGTCGATATCCTCAGCGATGGAAGGTTAGACCTGTCGGATAAAGCTCTTGAAAAACTCGATTTTGTCGTTGCCTCAGTCCACAGTGGTTTCAAGCAGGACAGGGAGAGGATGACTAAACGGATTATTAAGGCTTTGGAGAACCCTTTTGTCCACGTTCTCGGACATCCTACCGGAAGGCTTTTAGGAGCCAGGGATCCCTATGAGGTTGATATTGATGAGGTGATGGAGGCGGCAAAGAAATACGGAAAGGCACTGGAGATCAATGCCTACTTTGAGCGCCTCGATCTGGATGACATCCACTGCCGGAAGGCAAAGGAGATGAGTATGAGGGTGGCAATCGGAACCGACACCCATCATTTAGATCAGATGTGGATGATGAGTCTGGGAGTAGCTGTGGCAAGAAGGGGATGGCTCGAAACTAAAGATGTCCTCAATACCTTATCGCTTAAAGAACTCCTCAAGTGGTGTCACAAAAAATGAATTTCGGAATGCGGATTGCGGACGGCGGGATTGGGAAAGGCAGAATGCCCCACCCTGTGTGCGTGTAGCTTCACCCCGTTTGAAGGGGCAGGTCTTTGAACCCGCCCTCAATAAGAAGCCGATGCTTTCTATTTCTACCATCCCCAGCATAAATGTTGAGAGCTTTCTAACGGGGTTCACTTAAAGGGATTTTCGATAGGTATTCCCTCAATGATTTGTCCTGCCTGTAGGTCTTCAGTCAGGATTTTATCAGCTTTCGCTTTCAATGCGGCGGCTACAATAAGGGCATCCCAGAATGAAATTTTATAATCCTCTCCGATCCGAGAAGCGATCAAGATCGAATTCAAGTCATTTATTTCTATATGCCAGCTGAAATAGTCCCGGATGATATTCCTGACACTGTTCGGGGGGATTGGATGCAAGACCTTTCGGGTCATCGTTACATAAAATTCTTGTAACACCTGAACGCTCAACGCTCCATTGCGATTTTTCCAAAGCTCCAATAAGATATTCTGAGCGATCTGATGTTTTTGCTCTGCATCCACATCATGGCTATAAACCAGTATATTGGTATCTACAAAGATTTTATCTCCGCTCATGAAGTTCATCTCGCCTGGTAAAGGTAAGACCTCCCAGATGAAATCCCCTTTTCAACCGTGCCATAGCTCTTCGTTTCGAGGACTCATACTGGTCATCCTCATGAACAATCTTCGTCAACTCCTCGGTTAATAGCCTGGTAACGGAGACGTCCTTTTCCGCCGCGAGGACCTTTACTTTTTTCAGGACATCCCTATCTAAAGAAAGCGTAATATTCTGTTTCATGAAACCCTCCGGTCGCTTAAACACTCATGCTCACGTAATTTACGTGTAACACAGTTTTGAGTTAAAAGTCAACGACGACGTTTCAGAACCTGTTGAAGGTCTGTTTGATCTCCTCGGCGAATTAAGGAGAGGGAGACTATCATCTGGACTCTTCCCCCGATTTATCTAAGATAAAAAATCTATTGCCAGTTTGTTGAACTTCTCTGGGTACTCTTCATGAGGGGTATGCCCGGCCTTTTCAAAGATAACCAATTTTGATCCCTTCCAAAGACCATTTAATTTTTGTGACCGATCTAATGGAACGGCTTTATCCTCCCTACCGTGAATGATTAAGGTTGGTATGCTCATTTTGGCCAAAAGATTGGCTTCTTTTTCAACATACGGCTCTTTTAAGACATTCCTAAGGATAAACATAAAACCAGCATAAGATCCTTTGATACACAATGGCTGCAAGACTTCTTTACAATATTCATCGGTTGCCTTGGTTTTATCGTAGAACCATATTGTCCTAATATTGTTCTTCTCCAAAGCGTCTCCGGGAATGGCATTCATAAATTCGCCAATAAAGGGGGACTGATAAATCTTGCCAATTGTCGTCATCGGCTGAGGGATAACGGTTGGGTCAACTAAAATAAGTCGATCAACCCTCTCAGAATGGTATGCCGCTACATAAACCGAAATCCCTCCACCCATGGATTGTCCCACAAGAGTGGCTTTTTTGATATTCAGGGCATCCATGAATCCAACAATCTGTTTTCCGTATCGTTCGAAGCTGTATTCCTTTTCCCCCAATCTTTCGCTATATCCCCATCCCCAAAGGTCGATTGCGTAGACCTTGAATTTTTCGGCCAGGGCATCAATATTCTTTTTCCACATGACCGTATGGTAAAGGAACCCATGAATCAATATGATGGGCGGGCCGTTCCCCGCTTCCACATAGTGGACATTTTTACCATCTACGGTGACAAATTTCCCTTTGGCAAATTTTTGGACAGCTTCCTCATGGGTACAGGTTTCTTTGGATGTCAATTGTGGAAGAATAATGATGATTAATACCAATGCACCGACAATAATTAATAATGTGATGAATAATTTCATGGTTTCCTCCTCTTATTAACAGTCTTAGAATTGAATTGACATAAACATTGGAAAATCTCCCCCCACCCCTCTTTGCTAAAGAGGGGTGATCCCTCCCTTAGGCAAAGGGAGGTCAGGAGGGATTTTACAAATCGATGTCTTTACTATTTTGAGCCTGGTAATATGTGATTTTGGCCAATTCTTTCTCATATTTTTCGACCCAGCCGTCGGCACCGCACTCTTTGAGAATCTCTATGGCTTTGCCGAGATTCTCATGTTAATTGGAACCCGTCTTTAATCCCATATTTGACAATTGTTACAAATGGGATTATCATTCTAAACAAAACAAATTGGAGAAACCGACATGGCTGAAACTAAAATCTTGAAAACAGATTCGAGGGGAAGAATCGTTCTCCCTCCTCCTTTCCGAAGGGAATCTTTGTTCGAATATTCCGTCAAGGGTGATCAGATCATCCTCTATCCAGTCCGGACGGTCCGAAAATATCCCGATATGTCAGACCTGCCTGAAGAGGCCCTCTCCCCGGATTGGGTTGAAAGAGAGAAGAAGGTTAATGCTGATATCCGACCTGGAATCGTTACTTCAACCCCTTCAAAGGCGCTCAGAAAAAAGAAGAGTTGATCTTCTATGCCAGCAAAACCATTTTCCTTTGAACTCCATTTCGAAATCATCTTCTTGGAAAGCTACTCCCATTTGAAACCGAGTGAACGAAAAGCTATCGATAAAGCGGTCAGGCTTCTCAGTGCAAACCCTCGACATCCATCCCTCCATGTTCATAAGGGGAAAAACGTCAAAGGAAAGTATGCCGAGGGAGGGAATGATGTCTTCATCGCATATGCTTCTAAAAGTTTAAGACTCACCTTTGAGTACGGTCCTGAACCGGGCATGATCGCCCTACGCAATTGTGGGCACCATGAATCATGCGAAAGAGAAATGTGACTCCATCTTCAATTTTAAAAAGGCTGTCATTCCGGCGAAAGCCGGAATCCCGTGTTTTCAGAAGATTCTGGATGCCGGATCAAGTCCGGCATGACGGAAAAAGGGCTTTATAAACAGACTCTAATTAAATCCCCCTCCAATTTCTAAAGTGCAACCAATTCTCTCTGATATTTCTCAACCCAGCCGTCGGCACCGCATTCTTTAAAGAGTTCTATCGCTTTGCCAAGATTCTCCTGGGCTTTTAATCTATCGCCTTTTCGTTTAAACAACTCTGCAAAAACAAGATAGTCTCTCCCCAGATTGAACATCATTCGGTTCCTTTGATCCGCCTCGATGGCTTTCTGAATCCAATGTTCTGCCTCAGATATGTGCTGGTCATCAATATTGAGCAGAATATCCCCGATATATCTTTGAAACCAGCCCTCCAGTATCTTCACCTTATTATTTTGTGAATAGGTATATAAAGATTCTAAATTCACATCTTTTTCTTTATTCATCACCTTTGATCTAACTAAACCTACTTTCCCAAGATTCGACCAGGATGGAAGACATCGAATTTTGTCTAAGACGATACTCCCTTTTTCGTAATGTTCTTTGGATTTCTGGAAATCCCTTAATTCAAAATAGACCTCTCCAAGGTTAAATCGTGCACAGAAATTCCAAGCATGGTAATTAATCTTTTCACAAAATTCGGCTGCCTTCAAAAGATGGCCTTCTGCCACCTCAAGGTGTCCATTGGCGTAGCAGAAAATCCCATAGGAATTATATGCATGCGCTTTGGAATAAATATCTCCGCTTTCTTCGGCACCATCGACAGCTTCGCTGGAAATTTGGGCCATTAATTTAATTTTTCCTGGGTAGTAAAAACAAAAGAGGGCTAAGATACCCTTGATTGTTGAAATTCCCCAAAGATTTCTCGCTGCCATATTGATATCAAGGGCTCGTTGGGTTTGGTTTAATGATTTTCCAAATTCACAGTTAAAGCCCAATGCATTCCCAAACCACACGCTTGCTAAGACTGAAGTAATAATGTCTTTTACTTCCTCCGATATCTTCAGGGCTTCTTCAAAGGCTCGAAATGCTTCCGGATAATTTTCCTCTATAGACCAATAGTATAAGCCAAGGATGGAGTAGATCTGGCAAAGTCTCCTTTTATAATTATGTTTTATGGCTAAATCAAAAATTGGTATCGTTCAAAAGGTGAGGCATCATATTATTTCGACCGACTGGATCTGAATGGTGAAATAACCTTTGATGCCTAATTTTTCTTTCCAATATTGTTCCCATTTATCTCTTGCATATTGTCTGATCAGGATCATTTTGGAAAGATTGGTTACTGCCTGGTCCGACCATCCCCATGCGATTTTCTTGAGACGACGGCCAATCTCTCTAAAAACTCGTTCCAGCAATGAGGTCGTCTTAGG
>JAGXTA010000164.1 GCA_018333535.1 Deltaproteobacteria bacterium
TTCAACCCATTGTGAGTTATCAGGGGCATATCGTGTCACCCATTTGTACAGCCATGATCGCGAACGACCAAGAGATGCACAAATGTCTTTTGGATCTTCGCCATCGAAGAACCTTTGTACAGCTTTTAGCCTTTGTTGCTTAATCTTCTTTTTCATGAACACCTCCTTAAATATGAAATGGGTGTTCATGATATAACGGGCTGTGGCTATTCGATTGTCAAAGAACGTTTTTCCACGATGTCCTGATCATTAAATTTGTCCACGATGTCGTGAACGTTATCACATAGGGCATAGCGCATAGCGTTACAAAACCTTTGAGCTTTCAGCTTTGAGCATTCCTCAAAGCCCTCCTTAAAAATTTTCCGGTAGCGGTTTTGGGCACCTCTTTAACAAATTCAACCTCCCGGGGATACTTATAGGCCGCCATTCGTTCTTTACAGTGGGCGACGATTTCTTCTCCGGTCACTTTACCTTCAAAGCCTTCCTTCAGGGCAACAAAGGCCTTGACCGTCTCTCCCCGGTAGGGATCAGGAATCCCGACCACGGCGACTTCCCGAACAGCAGGATGAAGATAGATCGTATCCTCCACCTCTCTCGGCCAGACTTTGAATCCGGAGGCGATGATCATGTCCTTCTTCCTATCCAGGAGATAGACCCATCCTTTGTCATCCATTGTGCCCACATCTCCGGTGAAAAGCCAGCCTTTGCGGATGGCATGAGCGGTTTCTTCAGGTTTGTTCCAGTACCCTGGAATAATCCCCGGCCCTCTGATGGCGAGCTCGCCTACTTCTCCGGGCGAAAGCTCTTTCTCCAGATCGCTCAGGTCCATTATCTTTGCCTCATGGCCCGGAATGGGAACGCCAATGGCAATGGCTCCGGTCGAGAGATCCACAGGCGCCCTCAACCCGAGCGGGACCAGCGTGGCAGGCGATGTGCTTTCGGTCAGTCCGTAGACATTGTGGATGTAGGTTCCGGTCAGTTTCTCAAAACGTTCCACGACTGCAGGAATGACAGGGGCTCCGCCGCTGTAAACTTTTCGGAAGGATGAAAGATCATGCTTTCCGATTTCCGGGTCGTTCATCAGGGCAATAAAGACGGTTATAGCTCCGATCGTGCAGGTGGCCTTCCATTTCTCGATCATCTGAAATGCGGTCATGGAATCGAAGCGGTAAAACAGGATGAGCGGAGTTCCGGAAGCGATGCAGGTTCCAATGTGACCGACCATCCCCGTCACATGAAAAAGAGGAGCCACGGCTAACATCGTATCCGAGGGGGTCAATTTCCAGCAGTGGCGATAAACCTCGGAGTTGAAGACGACATTCCCATGCGTGTTCATGGCGCCCTTTGGAGGGCCGGTGGTCCCGGAGGTGTAGGTGAGGTAGGCGACATCCTCGGATGAAAGGTTGACCCCCGGAGGTTGTTTCCCTTGATAAAGTCCAAGAAGAGTGACGAAGTCCAGAGTTTCTAATCTCTTCACTCTTTCAACTCCCTTAAGGATCGAAGGGAGCGGGCTTGCAGGATCGAGAAAATCGAGTTCCGAAGTGGTGATCACATGTTCAATGCCTGACTCTTCCACCGCTTTTTGGACCGGTTTTCCATAAAGGGATGCCATGGAGACGAGCAGCCGGACGGATGCATCCCTGAAATAGTAGATGAGTTCCTTTTCCTTATACATTGGATTTAATGGAACGATGATTCCGCCGGCCTTCCAGATTCCGAACTGGGCGATGACGAATTGAGGAATATTCTGAAGATAGAGAGCCACCCGGTCGCCCTTCTTCATTCCAAGGTCTATCAGGCCGCAGGCAAAGGCATCGCTCATCCAGTTCAGTTCCGAGTAAGAAATGATCTGGTCAAAATAATAGAGAGCAGGGCTTTGGCTGTGGCTTTGAACCGTCTTCCGAAGATAACCGAGAGCGTTTGCATCTTCTGGAGCTAAATCGGGCGAATAATCTTTGGGATATAAGGAAAGCCATCGTCTGGATTGATCCTTTGAATCCATCAGGAGTCTCCTTTGGCGGTCAACGATTTTAACCAGCCCATCAGGGCCTCGAACTCATTTTCTCCTGCGACTGAATAGTGGGGAATCATTCGGTTCAAATCTTGTGCTGCGCAGGTTCTCTGGCATCCACTGAGAAGGATCATCACATCGATATCCGGTCGGTCATAGGGAAGAAAAAGGAGCCGGTCATTTAGTTGGGACTTAACTCGGCGAACGATCTCCACTCTTTCATAAGATGGATTGCATCCCCCGCAGTATTTGATGCCGACCTTTTTACTTTTTTTCAATTTATGTAGCGCCCTCCTGCCTTCGCCGAAACGCCTGCCCTCCGGAAGGCTTCTGGAGGCAGGCTTCGTGCAGGCAGGCATTTCATGGGGGCGAATCGAAAAACCATTTCGTCGGCAATAAATGCCAACGCTACGGATGCTCTATGCCATGTAGCATTACCAGACCGTCCAGCCCCCATCGACATAGATGGTTTGACCGGTGATGAAGTCCGAGGCTTTCGAGGCGAGGAAGATGACCGTTCCTTCGAGTTCAGGGAGATAACCCCATCTTCCCATCGGTGTGCGCTCATTGATGAAGTTGAACCTTGCCGGATCATTCCGGATCTGTTTGACCATATCGGTTTCGAAATAGGTCGGGCCGACCGCATTGACTCGGACGCCCTGCTTAGCCCATTCAAGGGCCATCACCTTGGTCATCTGTTCAACCCCGCCCTTGGAGGAGGCATAGGCCAACTGATTAGCGAGCCCCACTTTTCCAAAAATCGAACTCATATTGATCAGTTTGCCATATCCTCGCTCAAGCATCTGAGGGACGACGGCCTGAGCCACGAGAAAATAACCTTTGAGGTTTGTGTTGATGATCAGGTCCCACTGTTCTTCGGGATATTCAAGGACGGGAACCCGATAGTTGGTTCCGGCGTTATTGACGAGGATATCGACACGGCCAAAATGGTTCAGGGTCTGCTCAACGGCCTTTTTTACCTTCTCCTTAGAGAGCACATCGAGTTCAAATCCTTGAGACTTCCGACCCATCCTTTTGATTTCAGTTGACACTCGATCGAGGTCCTGAGGGTTTCTACCACAAACGGCTATATCCGCCCCGGCTTTGGCAAGGGCCTTGGCCGAAGTTTCTCCCAGCCCAC
This sequence comes from Deltaproteobacteria bacterium, assembly GCA_018333535.1. GTDB lineage: Bacteria > Desulfobacterota > BSN033 > BSN033 > UBA1163 > RBG-16-49-23. The sequence continues at coordinate 3,153 of JAGXTA010000164.1, forward strand.
GCGTGCTGCCGGTGACCATTGCAACCTTGCCGGTTAAGTCGAAAAGGTCCATAATAGCCCACATGATAAAGTTCGGGGTTCGTAGTTAGGAGTTCGGAGTTTAGAATCTCAAATTTATTTTTTGTCTCCGAACTCCCTGCCTGCCGGCAGGCAGGCGAACTAAATTACTCCGAACTATTGTTTCAAGCGCCACCGCAGCGGCGGATCATAGACGGCACGGGCTCCCAGCTCTTCCTCAATCCGCAAAAGCTGGTTATACTTGGCTACCCTCTCCGTGCGCGACGGAGCGCCGGTCTTAATCTGCCCGGCATGGGTGGACACAGCCAGATCGGAGATGGTCGTGTCCTCTGTCTCGCCCGAACGATGGGAGATGATCGTTCGATAACCGGCTTTTTGGGCCATTTTGATCACCTCCATGGTTTCGTTCAGGGTCCCGATCTGATTGAGTTTGATCAAAATGGCGTTAGCCACTCCCCCTTTAATCCCTTTTGATAACCGTGTCGGATGGGTGACAAAGAGGTCATCCCCGACCAATTGGATTTTTTTGCCCAGACGGAGGGTCATCGCCTTCCATCCCTTCCAGTCATCCTCAGCAAGACCGTCCTCAATGGTGAGGATGGGAAATCTTTTAATCAGGTCTTCATAATAGGCGATCATTTCAGCGGAAGTCCTTTTCGGCTTTTTTTCCGCCTTGAGAAAGTAGAATCCGTTACGGTAGAATTCGGTCGCTGCCGCATCGATCCCGAGACCGACATCCTTTCCAGGGCGATAGCCGGCTTTTTGAATGGCCTCCACGATCAGGGTGAAGGCTTCTTCATTGGATTGGAGATCCGGAGCAAACCCTCCCTCATCGCCCACAGAGGTTTTGTAGCCTTTTCCCTTCAGGATCGACTTGAGATGGTGAAAGACTTCCGCCCCCATTCGCAGCGCTTCCTTAAAACTCTTCGTCCCGGCAGGAAGGATCATAAATTCCTGAATGTCCAGATTATTATCGGCATGGGCTCCACCGTTGAGAATGTTCATCAGGGGCAGGGGAAGTTGGTTGGCCGAAGGGCCTCCGAGATGACGGTATAATGGAACTCCCAGATGGTTGGCGGCTGCTCTCGCGCAGGCCAGAGAGACCCCTAAGATGGAATTGGCTCCCAATCGGCCTTTATTAGGGGTTCCGTCCAGACGGATCAGAGTGGAGTCGATCCTTTTCTGGTCGAGAGCATCCATCCCGAGAAGTTTTGGGGCAATCAGACGATGGATATGATTGACCGCTTTCCGGACGCCTTTTCCCAGGTATCGTTTCGGATCTTTATCCCTTAACTCCAGAGCCTCGTGGCTCCCGGTCGAAGCGCCCGAAGGAACAGCGGCACGTCCCATGAAACCGCTATCGAGAAAAACCTCCACCTCCACCGTTGGGTTTCCTCTCGAATCGATGATCTCCCTTCCGATGACTTTGGCGATGGTCGGCATATCTCATTCTCCCTTAAGATTTGGATGATGACTTCTTTGGTTCAAGATGCGTGTGCCCACATAGATGTAATGGATTCCGGAGAGAACGGTGAGAAAGGTCGTTGCGTAGATGGCGATGGGGGTCAGTTGCTTAAAGAAGGAATCATGTCCCGCCAGCAAGGCCAGAAGGACGGTCAATATCTGAAGGGTGGTGGTCATCTTGCTGATGAAACTCGGATGAATTGGGGGAGGCTGACTGATGAGCATGATCACCAGAAGGCCCAATAGAATGATGACATCACGGGTGATGACGATGACCGAGAGCCAGCCTGGAAGAACCTCTACGATGGCAAGGGCGAGGTAAGCGGAGATGATAAGGAGCTTATCGGCAATGGGATCGAGATAGGCTCCTAACTCAGTCTTCTGGTGGGTGAGGCGCGCCAATAGGCCATCAAGCCCATCCGTAATTCCGGCGATGGTAAAAGTGACCAAAGCCCATCCGAAGGAATGGTTGATGATAAAGATGACAAAGGCGGGAATCAAAAGGACCCTGAGGACGGTTAATGTATTGGGCAGGTTCATGCTTTGCAACAATAGTTCGGAGTTTTGAGTTCGGAGTTCGGAGCCTAAGAATCAATTTTGTTTTACTCCGAACTACGAACTCCGAACTCACTACTTTCAATTCAGATCATTCGTAGAAATCTCCGGTTTCGCCTTTATAGAGGTCTTTAAAGGTGGTGAATTTGTCCATAAAGGCCAGATCAACCTTTCCGATCGGTCCGTTTCGCTGTTTTCCGATGATGAGCTCTGCTTTGCCCTGATTCTCCTCCTGCCGGTTATAAACCTCTTCCCGGAAAAGAAAGAGGATGACATCGGCATCCTGTTCGATTGCCCCGGATTCCCGGAGATCCGAAAGCTGGGGCCTGTTGCCGTGCCTCTCCTCGGTTTTCCGGCTGAGCTGGGAGACAGCGATGACCGGGATATTGAGTTCCTTGGCCAGGGCCTTGAGGGAGCGGGAGATTTCGGAGATCTCCTGTTGACGGCTCTCCACTCTCGATCTCCCCTTCATCAGTTGAAGGTAGTCGATGACGAGCATACCCAGACGATGATCGGCTTTGAGACGCCGCGCCTTTGCCCTCAATTCAAGGACGGAGAGTGCGGCCGAATCGTCGATGAAGATGGGCGCCTCGTAAAGCGTTCCTGCGGCAAGCGTCAGCTTGGTCCAGTCGCTCTCGTGGAGAAAACCTGTTCGGAGCTTATGCCCTTCCACCTGTGATTGAGAGCAGAGCATCCGGATGACGAGTTGTTCCTTCGACATCTCAAGGGAGAAGATGGCGATGGGAGTCTTTCGTTCTACGGCCGCATACTGGGCCATGTTGAGGCAGAGAGCAGTTTTGCCCATGCTGGGCCTTCCTGCAACGATGATCAGATCCGAGGGTTGAAACCCTGCCGTCATCTTGTCAAGCTCTTTAAACCCCGAAGGGATGCCGGTGATGAGCTCCTTCTTCTCATAAAGTTTTGAAATGACATCCAGGCTGGTTTTGACAACTTCACGGATGGAGTAGAAGGAGGGCCTCACCCTTCTTTCGGAGATTTCGAAAATGGACTTCTCCGCCTCGTCAAGAAAGTTCTCCACATCGCCACGATCCTGATAACTCTGCGTGATGATCTCCGTGGAGGTTTCGATCAACTTACGAAGGACTGCCTTCTCCCTGACGATCCTGGCATAGTATTCGATATTGGCCGCAGTGGGAACCGAGTCAATCAGAGAAGCTAAATAGGAAGCCCCTCCGATGGCATCGAGTTGGTCTTTATTGCGCAACTCGTTGGTTATGGTGATCAGGTCGGCAGGTTCGTCCCGTTCGGAAAGATTGATCAGCGCGGCGTAAATCTTTCGATGTCCATCCCGGTAGAAATCATCGGGGGCGAGGATTTCCATCACCTTATTGATGGCCTCATTTTCAATAAGGATGCCTCCCAGGACAGACTGCTCCGCCTCGAGGTTTTGAGGCGGGATCTTATGGGAGGATGGCTCCGTCCCTTCCATGTTCACCCCATTAGATGGCTCCGCACCTTGCAGCGGAGAAGAAAATAATTTTTGCTTTTTTGAGCGAGCATCCGATTCATGCTCCGTGTTCAACGTTCCGTTAGAAAAACTTTCTAACGGGGTTCACTCCTGGACGACCCATACCTTGAGTTGGGCAATGACTTCCGGCTGGAGTTTAATCGCAACGGTGTGCATTCCCAGATTCTTGATCGGCTCTTCGAGAACAATTTTCTTCCGATCCACCTCCATCCCGTTTTCCTTGAGAAAGGCTTCAATCTCCATGGAGGTGACGGAGCCAAAAAGCTTTCCGCTCTCCCCTACCGTCTTAGCAAAGGTGCAAGAGAGGTTTTCAATCTCCTGAGCCATCTTCACCGCATCTTTTTTCATCTTCCCCAGACGGTGCTGAACCAGCGCCTTCTCATGCTGCAGGGCTTTGAGGTTCTTTTCCGTTGCAAAGACAGCCTTCTTCTTCGGGATGAGAAAGTTTCTGCCATATCCATCCGAGACCTTCACCTGATCCCCGACCTTTCCCAATGAGGGGATATCTTCCAATAGAATGACTTGCATGATGACCTCCGATAAATCTTTGTGAATAGGTTAGGGTTAGGCGGCCCGTATCGTTTAACGTCAATCGGTTAAGGTGACCACCAAAGAAAATGGGTTTACGGTGACAAAGCTGGTATCGAAGCAAGTCGAATAGACCCGACCACGGGAAGCTCGGAAAACGAAGCTCGAGCATCCAGTTTCTATTGACGAGCCTCGATACGAGCATCGACAACGACAAACGTTAGTTCCACTAAGAGTCATTTGGTGAAAGACGTAACCCCTCAACGAAATGGGCATCTTAACCTTGACCGAACAAAGAACCCTTTATTGTCTAACAAAACACTTTTCCTTTAACTCACTGCCGTTGTAAATGGCAGAATGGCAATATTTCTGGCCCTTTTGACGGCGACAGTGATCTGTCTCTGGTGTCTGGCGCAGTTTCCGGAGATTCTCCGGGGAACGATCTTCCCCCGTTCCGTCACAAAATATCGGAGGACCCTCGGATTTCTATAATCGATATCGAGCTTCTTATCGGTGCAAAACCGACAGACCTTTCGTCTCATGAAAGGTTTCTTCTTTCTGTCCGGACCTGACCTTTCAGCCGGTTTTCTAATCATCTTCTCCTCCCTTTGCTGATTTGATCTCATTTCTGACTCTGAGGGTTCGCTTCGTTCTCCTCATCGGAATGGAGTTCCGAAACGATCACCTCTGTGCGGGACCTGTATCTTCCCTCGGGCGTTTCCCAATGCCTCTCATGAAGGCGGCCTTTTACTAAGAGGCGCTGACCACTCTGAATCTCAAGCTTGGATTGGGCCAGTTGGCCAAGGGCCACAATATGAATCAGGCGCGGATGCGAACCTGCCCGTTTGGATGTCTGCCCCTGGGGACCATGGCCTGTTGTTTTTACGGAAATATTTCCTGAATCGTCTAACTCCAGGGAAAATTGAAGCACAGGAGTCCCATCAGGTTGATGATGGAATCGCGGAGGCTTTGCCACCTTCCCTGAGAGAACGACCTGATTTACAGGGGTCATGCTTTTTCCCCTGATTCCTCTTCCGGCTGATCATCCGGAGCGGCTACTGTTGAGGCGGAAGTTTCCCTTTCATCCAGGCGAATGGATTGAAACTTGATGACAGCATCCATGACTCTAAAATTTCTCTCTAATTCAGAGAGGAGGGCGGGTGATCCTGAAAAATGGATCAGAAGGTACTGACCTTTGGACTTCTTTTTAACTTCATAGGCGAGTTTGCGTTTTCCCCAGTCTTCGACCTTCAGGATCTCACCGCTGCCCTGGGTGATGATCCCTTTGATCTTCTCGATGGCGGATTGCGCGACCCCTTCTTCGAGATCGGGGTCCAAAATGAAGATAGTTTCATACTTCCTTTCGGTTTCGAGTCGCAACGACATGATTCACCTCCTTGTGGATTATAGCCCTAAAACAGAGTTTAGAGCAAGGGGGCTGCTGAAGGCCCATTTCAAATTGCAAATTGCAAATTGAAAAATCTAAAGTCAAGAAAAGAATTTTACAATCTACATTTTACATTTTTCATTTTGCATTGAATCGTTTTGATGGGTTCACATCCCATCCGGTTTGACGACTCCTGCGATATGGCCCCGGCTGACCTTGACTCTCACCCTGTCGGAGATTTCGACGGTGATCTTATCGTCCTTGATGCCGGTGATCCTGCCATAAATTCCTCCGCTCGTCAACACTTGATCCCCCTCCTTTAAATTCGAGAGCAGATTGCGATGTTCCTTCGCCCGTTTCTGCTGGGGACGGATGAGCAGAAAGTAAAAGATGACAAAGATCAAAATGATGGGGAGAAAGCTTAAAAACTGTGATTGCCCCCCGCCTCCCCCCGGCGCCCCCATTGCGTATGCCAAATCGATTCCCATAAATCCTCCTTTTTGATTTTGTTCTAATGAAGAAAGATTAGACGAATTACCCGAATGATAACGAATTTCACGAATAAAACCTATTCGCTGTCATTCGTGCTATTTATTTCCTATGCAAAAAATGTCTCGTTGCAGCCGAAACCTTCATCCTGCAATTCATTCGTCTGAAAATTCTGAGCCTTATAAAATTCGGCGAGCCGTCCTTCCTCAATGGCGGCTCGGATCTCTTTCATCAGTTTCATATAATAATAGATATTGTGGATCGTATTCAACCTCGAAGAAAGAATTTCATTGGCCAGGTAGAGGTGCCGGAGATAAGCCCTTGAATAGTTAAGACAAGTGTAACAACGGCAAGGTTCGTCAATGGGCCTTGGATCCTCTGCATACTGAGCCTGTTTGATCGATATCTTTCCTCTGGAGGTAAAAAGCGTCCCGTTTCGAGCATTCCTCGTAGGAAGGACACAGTCGAAAAGATCAATCCCCTGCAGTGTCGCATTAAGAATATCTTCAGGGGTTCCTACGCCCATTAAATACCGGACCTTATTTTCTGGTAAAAAAGGCGTGGTCCACTCCAGAACATCCTGCATGATCGATTTGGGTTCTCCGACACTGAGCCCTCCGATGGCATACCCCTGGAAGTCTAATTGGGTCAGGTCTCTGGCGCTTTCCTCCCGTAGATCCCGATACATTCCGCCCTGGACAATGCCGAAAAGCGCCGGATCATCGCTCTTTCTTACGTTCAGACATTTCTCTGCCCACCGGGTCGTGATCCCTGTTGAGGCCTTGACATATTCGTAGGGTGAAGGGTAGGGCACGCATTCATCAAGAACCATGGCGATGTCAGAGCCAAGCGTCCTCTGAATCTCCATGACTTTCTCAGGCGTAAGAAAATGTTCGGCCCCATCGATATGGGACTGAAAAGTGACTCCATCCTCCGAGATCTTCCGCAATTTCGCGAGACTGAAGATCTGATATCCGCCGCTATCCGTCAAAATGGGCCTTTCCCAGTGGATGAAACGGTGGAGCCCTCCCAGCCGGCCGATGGTCTCATGGCCTGGTTTGAGGTAGAGGTGATAGGTGTTTCCCAGGATGCCCTCCACGCCAACCTCCACCAACTCTTCAGGAGTAAGCGACTTGACGGTTCCCTGCGTTCCCACGGGAAAAAAGGCCGGAGTGGTGACCACGCCGTGACCGGTAATGATCCTTCCCCGTCTCGCCTTTGATGAACCATCTTTTTTAAGAATCTCAAATTGAAAAGCCATCACTTTAAATATAAAACTCGAAATTCGAATATCGAAGCACGAAACAATTTCGAATTTTCGAAATCCAAATGCATTAAACTTTTATCAGTTTTGAACATTGGGATTTTGGTCATTTGGTATTGTTTCGAAATTCGGATTTCGTGCTTCGAATTTTCTCAAAGGATCAACATGGCATCGCCATAGCTGTAAAACCGGTACTTCTTCTCCACGGCTTCCTGATAGGCGCTGAGGACAAAATCCTTGCCTGCAAAAGCCGAAACGAGCATGATCAGTGTCGATTTGGGAAGATGAAAATTTGTCACCAACCCATCGATCACCTTGAAACGGTAAGGCGCATGGATGAAAAGAGAAACATATCTTCTTCCCGGCCTGACCTGGCCTTCCCGATTAGAGAAAGATTCAATGGCACGGGTCACCGTCGTTCCAACAGCGATCACTCTTCTCCCATGCCCTTTAACCCGATGGATCTCTTCTGCGACCTCCTCCGTGATCTCGACCCACTCTTGATCCATCTGGTGTTCCTCAATCTCTTCAGCCTTTACTGGAGTGAACGTCCCTGGACCGATATGAAGAGTGATATAAACGATTCTTATACCCTTCTCCTTTAATGTCTGGATCAACGGCTGCGTGAAATGAAGGCCTGCTGTGGGAGCGGCGATCGATCCGTCTTTCTCCGCAAAAACCGTCTGGTAACGCTCCCGGTCAAGTGGTTTATCTTCTCTCTTGATATAGGGAGGGAGTGGAATATGGCCGGCTTTCCTGAGAAGATCTTCAACCGGTCCTCCTCCGGGGAAAATGATTTTCCCCTTCCCGCGGTTTACCCCGCTCAATTCTCCATAGACTCCCTGACCGAAATGAATTCGGGCCCCGTCCTTCAGTTTCCCAAAATTTTTGACCAGAGCCTCCCATTCACCTCTTGCTCCGTTCCATGAAGGGATGATAAGGACTTCAACTCTTCCTCCTGTCTCTTTGCGGCCGATCAACCGTGCAGGAAGAACACGGGTATTATTCATGACCAAAAGATCGCCGGCGCGGAGGTAATCATGGAGATCTCCGAAGTTCCGATGCTCAATCTCGCCCTCGGTCCGACGGAGGACCATTAAACGGGACTCTCCCCGACAGGGGGATGGATATTGAGCAATCAGCGATTTGGGAAGATGGTAAACAAACTCCTCAATTTTCATGTCTCGTGAATTTCCACTGATTACACGGATTTTTTAAAAATGATTCCACAGATTTTTCTTTTTATTTCAAGGATTTCTAATCTGAGCAATCGATTCCTTAATCGTTATAATCGTTTTTTATTAACAGGTTAAACCCGAATCCGCAAGTCAACATTTGACTTTTAAGAGGTCTTCGATTAATTTAGAACCAGTTTTCCAGTATATTAAGGTTCTCAAAATAGTAACGACATCGATTTGTAAAATCCCTCCTAACCTCCCTTTGCTAAAGAGGGCTTCACGAAATTCTAACATGTTGATATTATTGAGGTAATTTAATACATGATATGGCCATTTCCTAACCAAGTAAAAACCTTTGTAATTCATATACTTACAAACCGGCTACTAACTGTTTTGCCAATTTTGGGGGCCTTTGGACCCCCTCAAAAAGGGCTGGTTAGGAAGACCCTTTTTCGTGAAGCCCATCTTGCATTGATCGA
>JAGXTA010000165.1 GCA_018333535.1 Deltaproteobacteria bacterium
CCCCCAGACCATCCACCGACACTTCGAGAAGCGATGCGGATGGTCGCCACTCTTGGAGGCTTTCTTGGCCGCAAACGGGATGGTGAACCCGGAACCAAGAGCCTCTGGTTGGGGCTACAACGACTTGACGATCTGTCGTCGATGTGGAAACTGTTGACCACAACACCTATCTCCCATCCCTCTTCTTTCCCCCTTGTGTCCAGCAACCCAGGTTATGGGTAAGGATCAGTTTGTAAAAGGGGGACTGAGGGGGATTTTCATGGTTTGAGGCTGGCTAACCTATCATCAAAATTATATTTAATTTATATCAAACAGAAGCGTCCTGTCAATCGATGCCGATTACAAATAGGTTTGAAATTTATTCATTCTATGTTAGTTTTGATTTAATTCTACCGACGGAGGAAAAAGATTGTCTGAACTGATTATTCTTGGCTCAGGAACAGGAGTTCCTTCTTTAAGAAGGGCGTCTCCCGGCCTGCTTCTCCTCTCGGGGAATTCCCGAATCTTAATCGACAGCGGTTCAGGCGCCCTGCGAAGAATGCTAAAGATGGGAGTGACCTACAGGGACATCGACCTTCTTCTCTACACACACATCCACCCCGATCATACGGCCGACCTCGTCCCGATTCTCTTTGCCTGCAAATACGGAGACCTGCCGCGTGAAAAGGAGCTAATCTGTGCAGGAGGACCGGGATTCAGACACCACTTCGATAAGATGGGAGACCTCTATGGTTCCTGGATAGAACCCCGGACCTACCATTTAACGATCAAGGAAACTTCTTCAAAACCTCTCCTCTTTGGCAAAATGATTATCCGCTCGGAATCGATGGCTCATCTCCCGGGAAGTGTCGGTTATCGAATCGAATGGAAAGATGGAAAGTCGCTCGTCATCTCCGGTGACACGGACTACTGTGAAAATATTGTGGATCTCGCCTCTGAGGCGGATCTTCTTGTCTTGGAATGTTCCTTCCCCGACGAAAAAAAAGTGGATGGCCACCTCACCCCCTCTCTCGCTGGAAGGATTGCCCGAGAATCCCGCTGCAAAAGATTGCTCCTCACTCACCTCTATCCCATCTGTGACCAATATGACATCTTGAATCAGTGCAGACAGGTCTATCCGGGAGAGGTCATTCTGGCCGAAGATATGATGAAAGTGACGATTTAGAAAAAGAGGAGGTTTTCTACAATTTGACAATCCCTGCATTTTGGGATATTCTGTCTAAAAAGGAGACAAAATTTTGAAACGATTCTACTTATTTATCCTATCCATATTCATCCTGCTATCCGCAGGAATCCCCGTCTATTCACAGGAGAAAGCCCCGGTTTACATCATCGAAGTGGACGGGATCATTAACCCGGCCACCTCTAAATTCATTACTGAATCGATCGATCAGGCCGTTGAAAAAGGAGCTCAGTGCATCATTATTCAGCTCGACACACCTGGAGGCCTGATGGAGTCGATGAGGCTCATCATTAAAAAAATCATGACCTCCGCCATACCGGTCATCGTCTATGTTTCCCCGAGCGGCGGAAGGGCCGCCTCCGCCGGTGTCTTTATCACGATGGCCGCCCACATCGCGGTGATGGCTCCCGGCACTCATATCGGAGCGGCACATCCTGTTTCATTAGGAGAGGGAAAAGAGAGCAAGACCATGGGCGAAAAAATCATCAATGATACTGTCTCCTATATCAAGACGATCGCCAAGACGAGGGGAAGAAACGTTGACTGGGGGGAAAAGGCAGTCAGAAAAAGCGTATCGATAACCGAAGAGGAAGCGCTCAAACTGAATGTTATTGATTTCGTCAGCCCGGACATTCAAGACCTTCTCAGCAAGATCGATGGAAAAGTGATCAAATTTGACGGGGTCACCCGCACTCTTTTGACCAAAGGAGTGAAACCGCGCTCCCTTGAGATGAGCTGGCGTTACCGCTTCCTGGATATCATCTCGAACCCCTCCATTGCTTATATCCTGCTGATGCTTGGGATTTATGGCATCTTTTTCGAGCTATCGAACCCGGGTTCCATCCTTCCGGGAGTGGTCGGAGGAATATTTCTCATCCTTGCCTTTTATGCCCTGCAGATGCTTCCTATCAATTTCGCAGGCCTGGCCCTCATTCTCTTCGCCATCATCCTCTTCATCGCTGAAATCAAAGTGGTGAGCCATGGCCTGTTGTCTGTTGCAGGCGTCATCTCTCTCTTCCTTGGCTCTCTGATGTTGATCGAATCACCCACCGAATATATGAGGATTTCTTTGAGCGTCATCATCCCTGCCGTAGGGGTCAGTGCGGGTTTCTTCATCTTTGCGGTAACAAAGGCGATCAGGGCGCGTCTGACCAAGCCGACCACGGGAAAGGAGGGAATCATAGGGGAAACAGGAACCGTTGTGGTCAGTCTCTCCCCGGAAGGAAAGGTCGCAATCCACGGAGAGTACTGGAATGCCAGGGCTGACCAACCCATTGAAAAAGGGGAAAAAGTCCAGGTGACCGGTGTAACGAACTTAATCTTAAAGGTAAAAAAAATCGAATAAGGAGGAAATAATATGGGTATGACAGGACTGCCGTCAGGATTATTCTTTCTCATCGTCTTTTTGTTCATCCTTGCCGCTTCAGCGATCAAGATTCTCAGGGAATATGAAAGAGGCGTTGTCTTCCGGCTCGGAAGACTGATCGGAGCCAAAGGACCGGGTTTGATCATCATCATCCCCGGAATTGATAAGTTGATCAAAGTGAGCCTTCGGACTGTCACCCTCGACATCCCCCCTCAGGATGTCATCACCAAGGACAACGTCTCCGTCAAGGTGAATGCTGTGGTTTATTTCAGGGTGATCGACCCGAATAAAGCGTTGACTGAGGTCGAAAACTATCTCTATGCCACCTCCCAGCTTGCCCAGACCACCCTGCGAAGCATTGTCGGTCAATTCGACCTGGATGATTTGCTTTCCCGCAGGGATAAGATCAATATTCAACTTCAGGAGATCCTGGACGCTCACACTGATCCCTGGGGCATCAAGGTCTCCCTGGTAGAAACCAAGTCCGTGGATCTACCCGTAGAGATGCAGAGGGCCATTGCTAAACAGGCAGAGGCGGAAAGGGAGAAGAGAGCAAAAATCATCCATGCCGAGGGTGAATTCCAGGCTTCGGAACAATTAACTAAGGCCGCAAATGTGATCAGCACCAATCCACAAGCCCTACAGCTAAGGTTCCTTCAGACCTTAGCGGAGATTGCCACGGAGAAGAACTCCACAATCATCTTCCCCGTCCCGATTGACATCCTCGGCGCTTTTATAAAAAAGTAGTAACTTTGGGTCTGATTGCTTTGAGTCGTAGGGGCGATTCATGAATCGCCCCTACCTTTCCTCAATATCCAGTCCACCCTGCTCCATATGCCCTGGAGGATTTGGACATCCCTTTCTTCCATCTGGCTCCTTCCAAATAGTCGTCTGAGCGTCCTCATGATCCTTTTCGGTTTATCCGGCTCCAGGAATCCGATGTCCAGAAGCGTCTTCTCCATATGCTCAAACATCTTCTCCGCCTGGCCGGAAGAAGCCATCTTTGTTGATCGTTTTAAGGTTGCCGCCGAAGATTGAAAGAGTTCGTAACAGAGCACCATCACCGCCTGCGCCAGATTGAGGGAGGGAAAAAACTCGAAAGAAGGGATTTGGGCATAGATGTGGCAGAGCGAGAGCTCTTCGTTCTTCAGCCCTTCCTTTTCTGAACCAAAGACCAGACCGATGAAATTCTTTTTTGAAATGGGAATCAGTTTGGTTGCTAATTCTTTAGGGGTCAGCAGAGGAGTTCTCTCTTTTCCGGTCTCCGAAGTTGTTCCGACAATACATCCCATTTCTGAAATCGCTTCGCTGAGCGCGGGACATTCCTCAGCCCTTTCTAAAATCTCCTCAGCCCCGGACGCCAACTTGTAGGCATTCATGTGGAGAGGAGAGCACCCATCGACCACGATCAATCGATGAATCCCCATATTTTTCATCGCCCTCGCCACTGAACCGATATTCTCGGGAAATCTGGGCCTTACCAAAATGATTGAGATGTTATCGAGATCGATCTTTGCTTCCATATCTGCCATTAACGAATTTTTAAGAAAGATTTGTTGATTACACTAATGATAACGAATTTCACGAATAAAGCCCATTCGTGTCATTCGCTGTCATTCGTGCCATTCGTTTCTATTTTCTTAACAATTTTGGTTCTTCCGGGTTTTTAATGGGTGATAGTTTAGGGTAAAATGGCTCCAAGGAGGACTGGAGCCATGCGAGACACTGAACTTTACCGTTACTTGTTGGGTATTGAAGAACCTTGGACGGTGGGACGAGTGACGTTGGATGTCGAGAACCAGAGAGTAGATGTATGGGCAACCCATCC
>JAGXTA010000166.1 GCA_018333535.1 Deltaproteobacteria bacterium
GGGACAGGAATCGGAGTACTCTTTTAATCGCGATTCATTGGAGAGGACACACTGCCTTTGGCAAGTGAAAGTTGCTCTTTGGAATTGATAATCGAATCCATTGGGTCGGCAGAGGACTCCACAAGGGGCGAAGGGCCAACCATTTCGGTCATAGCCTCGAAGTTTTAGGGCGTCAAGAGAGACATCCTCATTGCGGACGTTATAGTCAATGAGGGGGATGGAGTGTATGGTTCTTGCATACTCGTAATTATGGAGCTCATCGTATTTTGCATCGGCCACGTCGATTTTGGTGTTGGGATGGTGGTTTGAGAGCTGTTCTTTGAGGGGAATGAACTGATTTCCTTCTTCGGCATTTCCGGAGATAGTGAGACAACCGACGGGTAGCTCAATGCCTAAAGAGAGTTCAATGGATGTGGTCAGGATGGCGTTGTATCCGAAAACCTTCTCTACCTTATCTGGGTTTTTTGGATTTCTTCTGACTCCGATACGAGCTTCCTTATCGGAAGGGAGTTTGGGGCATCGGAAGAAGAAAGAGTCGATCTGATTGATGTCAATGCTGTGGAAATGGATCTTTCGGACGATGACATCGAGGCCATGAGATTTTAGTTCTTCATCGACTCCGAAGATTTTATTAAAGGGGTTTGGCATTTCGGGATCAGCGATCTTAAGGGAGAGGGTCAGGAGTTCGACTTTGGGTTTAAGGATCTCTTCAGGGAATCGAGTGGAGGGGCAATCGACACGGACCTTGATCTCTCTGCCGAGGGCCAGGCGCTTGGGGTCTTGCAATTTATAGAGGATTCTTCTTCGGACATTTTCGATGAGGCCCTTGAACTCGATGGATTTACACTCCTTACAGAAGTAGGTGCAGCCTTTATAGTGGGAGTAGGAAGGGAAGAGGGTGCCATCGGTAGAGAGGATGGCAAAGGAGAGAAAACCGAGGAGGCGAACGATCTCTACCAGGGCCTGAGAGATTTCGATATAAAGGCCTTCTCCTAAGCGATCTTTGAGATGAGTGAAATCAGCCTCACAGGGGATATGACAATGAGAGATACCGGTATAGAGGCGATAATGTTTCCCCTTTTCCTCATCTCGGACGGCGGAGAGAAAAGTCTTGAGATCGGGGAACTTCTCCATGTATTGGAACAGTTGAAGGAGAAAGAGGCTGACCGGATCGTAAGCATGGCCTCCCCGGGAGGAGTAAGCTGAAGCGCAGATGGATCTGACGAAAGAGAAATCGATCAGGGAAGTGACAAAACGGGAGAGCCCACCGGCGATCTCTCCGGATGGATTGATCTTGATCCTTCTAGGGATATAGCAGTAATAGGAAAGAAGCCTGCTTCTGGATTTAGGGAAGGGATGCTGATGTTGGAGGTTAATGGCAATACGGGTCTCATTAAGTTTTCGGATCACATTCCCTAAATGGAAAGGAAAGAGATTTCTCAATATGGGATCCTGTCGTTACAAATAGACGCGTTTACGACACTGTTTGCAAATGAACCTCGGCATATCGACGAAAGCGCCATCTGCTTCTTTAACCGGATAGTAGCCATTGAGCAGAATCCGGGTATGGCCGCAATGGGGGCAGCGATCAGGACGGACTAACTTAGCATATTTGACAGAAGGAATTGACTGGGAATCATGTGATAATCTCTTTATTTCACTCTCAAGACCGGATACTTTCTGCTCAAGGGAAAGGATGACTTCTTCTCTCTCTAAGAGCTTCTTAAACTTAGGGCCACGCTTTTGGGGGCTCAGGGCATGAAGGCATGCTTGACTTGCGGCATGCATCCAGGTATAGATGGAATCCCTACAGACTTGATATTTTCTGGCGACTTTGGCAATCTTGCGGCCGGCCCATGCCTCCTTGACGATGGCAAGTTTGGTTTGAGGGGTGGGATGAGTGTCGGACATATTGGTACCAATAAAAGCACAAAAATGGGGGTTTGTCAAGAAAATAGTGTCGGATAATTAAAAAAATTAACAGAGGAAGCTCCAGGAGACGGCAACGGTTGGATGTCTTGGGTATGAGACGGGGAATGAAATAGGCTGGGGGGACGGCGCAGTCCCGAGAATGAGCGAGTTTCAAACGATTGGGTTGATCGACATAGGATGTGCCCAATAGCTAACCGAAAATATTACGCTTTGAATTCTTGAATTGGCTAAAGAGATAAAAGTTGTTGTATCAGATGAGATGCTTAAAGAAATTAGTGAAGTATCAAGCCGTCCAAAATTTAAAAATATTTTTACTGCCAAAAGGATTAAAGAACTCTTTTCACTTCTTGACAGCTATGCGATAGTAGTTTCGCCAAGCCAAAAGGTTAATGTTTGTAGGGATGGAAAAGATAATTTTCTGCTCGAGGTGGCACTAGAAGGGGAAGCTGATTATCTTGTTACAGGAGATGAGGATCTTCTTGTGTTAGATCCATTTCATAATACAAAAATTGTAAAACCTAAAGATTTTGAAGGGATATTTCAGTAAGAAAATAAGAGTGGTTGTTAATTTTCCAGCTCGCTCAGGTTAACACGTAGAAAAAGGGAAAAGAATAATTTCCGCAGATGAATCTCTAAGAAGAAAGTTAATAAGTTAAGAACGTCCCCGCAGTCTGTATCTTCTCTAAATTTCGGAAGAAGAAGACTGGAGATAAAAAGGGTTGTAAATAATTTCTAACCTCTGCGTGTTCAGCGTAAGGCTTTTTGCGTCCTTTGCGGATAATTTCTTTGCGGTCTTAGCGGTATTCTTTAGCGGGGTAAACACATGAAGAAGGCATTGATCACCGGCATTACTGGGCAGGACGGTAGTTACCTTGCTGAGTTTCTTTTAGAGAAGGGCTATGAGGTTCACGGGATTGTTAGGAGGGTAGCCATTGAAGATCCGGAAAACAGGCTTTGGAGGATAAGACATATCCTTAACAAGATAATTCTTCATCCTGCATCCATGGAAAGCTACGCAAGTATTTTCAACGTTGTAGATAAATTAAAACCGGACGAATGTTACCATCTTGCAGCACAGAGTTTCGTTAGCTATTCCTTTGAAGATGAATTTTCAACCATCAATACAAATATCAACGGGACGCACTATGTATTATCAGCAATTAAAGAAAAAGCGCCTAAATGCAAATTCTATTTCGCAGGCAGCTCTGAGATGTTTGGCCTTGTCAAGGAAACACCTCAAAATGAGAATACTCCTTTCCACCCAAGATCACCCTATGGTATCTCGAAGGTAGCTGGTTTTGACCTAACCAGGAACTACCGAGAGGCATATAATTTATTTGCTTGCTCCGGCATCCTTTTTAACCATGAATCTCCAAGGCGGGGATATGAATTTGTAACCCGGAAGATCTCTAATGCTGTTGCAAAGATTAAATTAGGTCTGTCTAATGAACTAAAACTTGGTAACTTAGAAGCTAAAAGAGACTGGGGTTTTGCAGGAGATTATGTTAAGGCGATGTGGCTCATGCTCCAACAGGATAAACCTGATGATTATGTCATTGCAACTGGCGAGGCCCACTCGGTAAAAGAATTTGCAGAGATTGCCTTTAGGCACATGGATCTTGATTACCGCGATTACTTGATTAGTGACGAGATATTCTTTCGACCAGCCGAGGTACATCAATTAAAAGGAGATTATAGTAAAGGGGAAAAGATATTGGGTTGGGAACCAATAGTATCATTTAAAGAGCTAATTCAGATGATGGTGGATGCTGACTTGGAAGCATTAAAACGCCAAGCTCCTAATAACCTTTAAAAGCAATAACATAATGGAGGCGATGGATCCTAAAACCCAATTTATGCAATGGGTGTGGCTGCTTAGATCGAAATAAGAGTTGATTAGTAGTTAAGAGCAAAGTATGGGTATAAAGAGTGTAAAAAAAGAGGACTGGGAACAATTTTGGGGAAAAACAAGCTTAGCATAAAGCAGGGTTAAAGACGCCTTTTATTTAATTGATCAGACAAAACTAGAATATCTTCTTCCTCTCTTGCCAAAAGAATGCAAAAAAGCCTTAAAAAGCCTTGAAGTTGGTGCGGGTTCTGGTAGGCTCTCCCGGTTTCTTGCAGAGAGAGGATATAGGACAACTTGCCTCGATTTTTCTCCCCAGGCACTAAAACTTGCAAAAAAATACTACGATGCTGCCAATCTAATAGGGGAATTTATTGAAGGGGAAGCAGGAGATATGCCCTTCTATGATGGTGAATTTGATGTAGTTTTCTCTACTGGTCTTCTTGAACATTTTGAGGATCCAATGCCTATAATTTTCGAGATGGTAAGAGTGTTGCGGATTGGAGGATTGTTTTACTCGGACATCGTCCCCAAAAAATTTGGTTCTTTCGTAAAAAAGTTGAAATGGTCGCGCTGATCTCTAAAAGTTCTTTGATAACAGTCAGATAAAAAGGTACATCGGATTTTAGCCGTATCTGGTATAGTTTAGCTGCGAAACAAAACTTTACCGGAGGCAAAACCCGATGCAGTTAAATACTATCACA
>JAGXTA010000167.1 GCA_018333535.1 Deltaproteobacteria bacterium
CTAACGACTAAGGTGAGCCGTCGCGCTACGGCGAATCCAGGTCAACGGCGTTACTCGCGGTCGGCTCCAGTGCCTTGTTGGAACCTGGGTTTGGCACTTATTGGTTTATGTGTTTGGTCTTTCGTAATTCTTTCCTTTGTGTCTTTCATCCATATAAATCCCTCTCCCCATGGGAAGAGGGCAGAGCCTGCCCCGTACTCGATACGGGGGTGAGGGGGTAAATGGTTCGGCTACTAAATATCCTCAAGGCTACTTCACGTGCCGCCGAGACAACGCCCGTTGGTTATTTCTTTAATCATTTATTTTATTCCAACGGCTGAGGTCAGCGGTGGCTGTAAGCCATCCGCTGGAGTAAGTTGTTAGGTAAGCATATTACTTCTTTTTTGCAGCTGCACGCTCCGCTATCGCCTCTGCAATCTTTTTCCCATCCATGCTACTCCAAGGCGTCATCTGTTCGAGTGTTTGGCGAACGTTTGGCTCAGCTTCATTAATGATTTCTTTTATATTGTCAAGTTTTCTCTGTAAGTTTGCATCACGTGACTTCCCTTCACCGCTCTCTATCATAGCGATCCGTACAGAAAGAAGCTTTATTAATGATAAAGCCTCCCCAGCGAGGTTGAATGCACAAAATCCAGGCACTCTAATTTCTAAAGCAATACTTTTCAGAAGTTCTTCTTGAGGTGCCTTAGGATCTATTCGATTAGCTGAATCCTCAAAAATTTTCCCAATTAGCCCCATCTCTGTAAGAATTTCTGATAGCCTTCGCGCTTCGTTGTAGAGTGACTTCTCCAAGTTATTAGACCAATCCATCATTGGTTCTCCTTTCGAAAATATAACAGGCTCAAGATAACATCTAACAGAAGCGATGCCAAAAATCTAATGAAACCCACTCTATTCCCATTGATAAATCTACCTCCCTCCCAATACTACATAACCCAAAATAGAACCTCGGTTTGTTTTCAGGTCCAGCGACTGGTTAGGTTTTAATTTTTGTTGAATTTGATGAAATTGATGTTGGCCCTTTAAATGGATGAGAAGATAATTTATCACCAAATTTTGATTTTTTTAAGTTCTCATGAAATTCAATGATAAATTTTTGGATATCATTAAAATACATGTCCGCTTTTTCAGATGTGATAAGATCGTCTAATGGCCTATGAAATATATCTGGTTCTCGCCCATCCTTATGAATTTTTTTATATTTAAAATCAATTAATTTCCCATGGGTAAAATAATCTCTAATTTTCTTAACCTTTTTTATTGATTGATAAGGTCTTTCCCCTTTTTTTAATTTAGGCAAACCACATTTCTCAACAATATAATCATATTTTCCCTCAGTTCCCCTAAATTTCCCTTTAGAAAATTCATCTTTTTCGTTTTTCCATTTTTGAGGATCAACAATCTTACAAACATAATTAATATATGCCTCTAAAGCAAAATATGCCAATAAAAGTACTGAAACATCAATATAGAATTGCCCCTTATTAAATCTGTATTTCCTTCTTTTTTGGAACATACAGCAATTCCATAATATTCTATGCGAAAATTCTTTACCTTCTATTTCGGTATAAAAATAATTCATTTTATAAACCTAACGCTCCGGCTGACCCGCTGGGGCACGGAGTTCACTCTTAGCCAACCGAGCTATTACCAGTCGTGGTCGAGCCGGTTGTTATGTGAGGTAATATATGATCTACAGAGAACTTATTGAAGGACAAAACAATGAATCCTCTATATTTTCATGGTATCTCTTACAATCAAATAATGCCGATTATCAAAGAATTTTACGTTTTGTAATGGATATGGCTGACAAGGAAATACCCGAACAATTAATGATAAAAATTCGATCATTGTCTTATCCGTAACACATAACGACAAAATTCAGCGGTGGGCCAACTACGCTGAATAAACCAACAAGGCTATTCCCATCCGCTGGAATGCCTTGTTAGACGGGGGTGATTTATGATTTTCCATTCGAGCACAGTAATTTTACATTTGACTATCGTAGATGGCAGAAAGATTTGGATCAACAGCAATTTTATAGAAGCTCTTGGCCCATCAATATCAGTTGAAAATGCAACATGGATAGGTATGGCCAGTGGTGAAGAATATCATATTTCCGAATCACCAAAAGAGATATTAGCACAAATACCAATATTAAAGTTGTTTTGATTCCGTCTAACGACTGAGCTAACCGGTGGCTGTAAGCCATCCGGTTGAGCGACTGGTTATCTGTGATTTGGAGGGTTCAATGGATGCGGCAGATGGGGACGTAGGTTCTAAAGCATTTTAAGGTATTTCCTCAAATCTGGCATCTCTTCCGTAGCAGCCAAGCGATTGACCGAAGAAGTGGTCACCCCAAGGAAACGAGCAACTGCCGCCCCAGGGTATCCCATTTTTCCCACGGCTAATTGACAAAACATCCTCCGCCCCTTCACAACCCTTTCCTTCCTCATCCCCGAACGCAACTCCGACTCCTCTATCCCCTCTCCCTTAACAATTCTCTCCGCCAAGGTAGCCATATCAGGAACCCTCCTAGATAGCCTCAGCGTCTCTTTTTCTCTCTCCTCGGCCTCCGACATTAGCCTCTTAATAAATTCTTCCTTCCCTAATATCCTCTCATCCGAGGCCACTTTGATCCCTTTCCTCCTTAAGGATAGCACCTGGGACCATCCCCCAAGGCTTCGAGTCAACCCCCCACCCACCAACTCTGGTCTCCTCCCCTGCGATATCCCCTCTCTCACAAATTGCTCATACTTCCCTATGGCCTTCCGACCCCTACCAAAATAGCTAAGAACGGTATCGATGTCCTGCCATTCCCGCTTCACTCTCCCCATGATGGCTGAATGCCCTGCCCAACGATAATAATCCAGTTCTCCCAGGTCACTCACCATTCCTGCCCTCAACGGATTCAAGTGAATATAGCGCGTCAGCTCCAACAGGTAAGGATCGTCCTCGCAGATGATCGACTTGTACCTGTTCTGGAAGAGATGTCCCGTCCTTTTGTGTCGCAGGTTAAAGTTGACAACATAACCCGTCAGAAGCTTCTTCATAACCCTCGAAAGAGGGCGACGGCCGGTCCGAACCAATAGATGGAAATGGTTGGAAAGGAGGCACCAGGCATAGACAACGATGTTTCCTTCCAGGCACTGGTTCGCCAGGCGGTTCAAAAAATCGTCCCGATCCTGATTGGTACGGAATATGTTTGTCCGCTCGATGCCCCTCCCCATAACATGATGCATAGCCCCAGGAGCATCCAATCTCGGTTGTCTCGCCATAGGGAAAGATTAGACCCTCCTCTCATATTTGTCAAGTTGTTTTAGAACCTACGTCCCCTCATGCCCT
>JAGXTA010000168.1 GCA_018333535.1 Deltaproteobacteria bacterium
AATCGATATGAAAAAAGAGGACAAGAAAGAATTGAGCAGAAGGGAATTTTTAAAGGGAACGGTCATTGGAACGGCAGCGCTGGGTATGGGCACCTTTGCGGGAAAGACGGTCTTTGCCCAGGCAAAGGCCCCCCTCAAGATTGGGGTTGCCATCTCGCTGACCGGGGCATGGGCCCGCGAGGGAGAATTGGAAGTCGGCGGGTATAAACTCTGGGGGAAGGTCATCAATGAGAGGGGCTGCACCTTTGGAGAGGTGGAGAAATTGGGATGCCCGGGACCAGGACTTCTTGGAAGACAGGTGGAGTTCGTCGTCTACGATGACAAGAGCGATCCCAGCGAGGCGATTAAACTGATTCGAAAGCTGGTTGTCTCTGACAAGGTCGATCTGATCCTGGGCCCCTATGGGAGTGCGGTTTCCAATGCCATCGCCCCATTGGCAGAAGACTATAAAATACCCATCATCACACCTTTAGCCAACGCACCGGTCATCTGGGAAGGAAAAAAGAGGGAGTGGTTTGTTGGAATTTTACCTCCGGCCTGGAAGAATCTCTATGGATGCCTCATGCTCGGAAAAGAGAAAGGAGCAAAAACCGCAGCCTTCATCTATTCCGATACAGCCTTCCCCATCGGAGCAACCCGGCCTCTTGTGGTAAAGGCCAAAGAGATGGGAATGCAGGTCGTGCTCGATGAGGCTTATCCCAAAGAGACGGCAGATTGGGAACCCATGATGTCGAAGGCATGGTCGCAGAAGCCTGACCTGATCATCGGAGGAGGATACCTCCCCGATTCGATCGGATTAGTGAAAGCGGCAAAGGCTGTCAACGCCACACCAAAAATGTTTGGGTTCCTGGTTGGACCTGCGATTGCCGACTTTACTAAATCGCTGAAAGGGGATGCCAATTATGTCACAGGAGAGACATTCTGGGAGCCCTTTGTTAAAACACCTGGAAACCTCGATTTTTACACCGCCTATCTGAAAGAGTATAAAAGCGAACCTTCCTACCATGCCGCAGCCGGTTTTGCCGCAGGACAGATCCTGGAGCGAGCGGTCAAGGAGGTGTCCAATATCGAGGACAAGAAGGCGCTGAGGGATAAGTTGTATTCAATCAAGACCACCACTATCTTCGGCGAATATGAAGTCAATCCTCTTGGCCATCCGGATTCGGGTTGGCAGGTGGGAAAAGCAACCAACCTCATCCAGTGGCAGAAGGCGGAAGGAAAGAGGCTTCTTCCCAATCAGGTGGCCATTGAAGGAATGGCGAAGCAGATCGTCTTTCCGTCAGTGGTAAAGACAGCCGATGTCATCTTTCCCTTTCCGGGATGGGGAAAATAACCAACTACACGGAATGTTGGAATATTGGAGTATTGGAATAATGGTAATACTTTAGCCCTTTGAAGCGGTTATCAGACGATCAGGTAATCAGGAAGTGGACATCAGGATATTGGGATATCAGGTCAAACCTAAAACTGTTATTCTTTATCTGAAGTCCTGGTACCCTGGTATTCTGCACCCTGATATCCTGGTCGCCTGATGCCCCTATTTTCCCGCACAAAAGTCATTGACCAGCTTCAAAGCGCTAAACTGCAACGAATAATGATATTTCTGCTATTAACCCAATATTCCATCAATCCAGCATTCCATTATTCCAGTAGAACTTCGCTATGACCAACTTCATCGAGATCCTCATCCGGGGAGTGATGCTGGGCTCCCTCTATGCCCTGGTCGGAATGGGCCTCACGCTGGTCTGGGGAGTCGTGGGAATTGTCAACATTGCCCACGGCGAGTTTGTCATGCTGGGCGCCTATTTAGCCTTCTGGTCTTTCAGCCTCCTTCACTTGAACCCTTTACTCTCAGTAGCCCTCGCCATCCCCGTCTTCTTCTTTGCCGGCACGATGATTCACCAACGGATCACCGAGAGATTGACGAAGGCGCCGGAGCTTTCCGCGCTGATTCTGACCTTTGGCATGTCGATCCTCATCTGGAATCTGGCGCAGTTCTTCTGGACCAATACCTACCGCTCCGTTTCTTATCTGACCGGTAGCTTTCCCTTTTTCGGATTGGTCTTTGCAAAGAGCAAGACCGTCTCCTTCTTTCTTGCAATCGGCATCACAGCGGCCCTTTTTACCTTTCTGAAATATTCCAGACTGGGAAAGGGGATCAGGGCCACTTCACAGAATCCGGAGGTGGCTCTGGTCTGCGGCATCAACACGATGAAGATGAGGGCCGTGACCTTTGGAATGGGGATTGCTCTGGCAGGGGCAGCCGGAGCCATCGTCAGCCTCCAGTGGGTCATCTTTCCCCAGATGGGCGCAAGTTATGTATCAAAGGCATTTGCCATTGTCGTGCTGGGCGGGTTGGGAAATATCCAGGGAGCCTTAGCAGGAGGTCTGATCATCGGAGTGCTTGAGAGTTTGGTGACTCAATATTGGAGCGCCAAGATGGCGCAGATCATCCCTTCGATGACCATCCTTCTCATCCTCCTGCTCAGACCGACAGGACTGTTTAAGAGATAAGAGAAAGCGTTACTAAGGGGTCCATAATTGACAAGCCAAATTCTGTCGTTTGGTTAGCCATCACCGTTCACCCTGAGCCTGTCGAAGGGTGGGTCCTTCAGCCATTCATGCTTCGACAAGCTCAGCACGAACGGCTGGGGTTCAGCCTCGGTGTTTATACAATTATTGACTGATTAGTAAGAGGTGAAGGTAAAGATGCCCGTTTCGTTAAGGGGTAACGTTGTACCGCAGATAACTCTTAAGAGAACCAACGTTTGTCGTTGTCGAAACTCGTATCGAGGCTCGTCTGATGATACTGGATATCCGAGCTTCTAATTTCAAGCCTCTTGCTTCGATACGAGCGTCGTCACCCATAACCGTTTGACTATTTAACAAAACGGGCTTCGTTACCTTAACCGAAAGACCATTTCTCTTCTTCGGGAAGATATATCCATTATGAAGGATTTAATAGGAGGTCATAAAACCTGGTTAGGGATTGCCATCCTCATGGCTTTTCTCATCTCGATCCCTTTCTTTGCTTCGGACTACTGGATGACCCTCCTGGTCCTCATTCTCATCTACACCGTCTATGCCTCGGGATGGAATCTCTTCTCTGGATTGACCGGATATACCAATTTGGGTCTCGCCTGGTTCATCGGCGTAAGCGGATATGTAAGCAGTCTCCTTATCGCCGACCATAAATTCTTCTGGCTTTTCGCCTGGCCCATCGGAGCTCTCTTTGTCGGCATCGTCTCCATTGGAGTGGGGTACATTCTTCTCAGGATCAAAGGGGTCTATTTTGCCATCTCCATGGTGGCCCTGACCGAAGGGACAAGGGAACTCATTGGCACGGAATATCTCGAACCCATCACCCACGGAGGCAAAGGCGTTCCTTTTGTCGCAGGCATCAGCCTCTCCGCGCTCTACTGGTCAGTTCTTCTCCTGGCATTGATCACGGTCATCATCTGCTATAAGATTACTTCCTCCAAATTCGGCCTTCGACTCATCGCCATCCGGGAGGATGAACAGGCCGCTGAGACATTGGGGATTCATACCACCCGTGAAAAGATCATCGCCTTCGCCCTCAGCGCCTTTCTCACAGGGCTGGCAGGCGCAATTCATTTTACCTATCAGAACTATATTGATCCGTCATTCGGTTTCACCATCCACCTCACCCTCACTCCCATTGTGATGACCCTCTTCGGAGGGGTGGGAACGGTCTTTGGCCCCGCCATCGGGGCAACACTCTTTACCTTCATCCATGAGATCCTCTGGGCTGAATTGACCATTCTCTATATGGCGATCTTTGGGGCGATTCTCATCGCATTGATCTTATTTTTTCCCCAGGGCCTTCTGGGCTGGATGAAAGAGAAAGGGATCCTTCCGAGGATCAGAAAGATATAGATTCAGAAGGCAGTAGGCAGAAAGCAGAAGGCAGAAAAAAACAGTAAGATGACAAAAGAGCCCCTATTAAGAATCGATGATGTGGTGAAGAAATTCGGTGAGGTGGCCGCACTGGATCATTGTTCCTTTGATATTGAGCAAGGGTCAATCACCGGCCTGATCGGCCCCAACGGAGCGGGCAAGACAACCCTCTTCAATCTCATCACCGGAGTGCTTCAGCCCGACTCAGGACATGTCTTCTTTAAAGGTGAAGAGATTACAGGCAAGAAACCCTACGAGATTGCCCGAAAAGGTGTGGGTCGGACCTATCAGATCATCCGGATCTTTCCGAAGATGACCCTTCTCGAGAATCTCATCGTCGTGGGAAAGGGGAGGGAGAGAAAGGTGATGGAAAGGGCGATGGAGCTGCTCCATCTGGTCAGGCTTTCTGAAAAGAAGGATGACTATGCCTCTGACCTCTCCTTCGGCCAGCAGAAGCTCCTCTCCCTGGCACAGGTTTTAATGTTCGATGCGGAACTCATCCTCCTCGATGAACCTGCCGCCGGCATAAACCCAACGCTCCAGAATGAATTGATGGCATTGATTCACCGGTTGAACGAAGGGGGAAAAACCTTCATCATCGTCGAGCACGACATGAGTGTGATCATGAACCACTGTCAGAATGCGATTGCCCTCAACTACGGCCAGAAAATTGCTGAGGGAAGTTGCAGCCTTGTCCAGCAGGACGAAAGATTACTGGAACACTATTTCGGAAGATGACCAAACAAATTCCCTCTCCCTCGAGGCTATGTCGTAATTCCGTTCATGGTTCGAGAACCTCACCACGAACGGAATACTGCATATTAAAACTCAATCCATTAGCCGTTCGTCCTGAGCATGTCGAAGGGCGAATGGCTAATTACGACACAGTCTCCAATGGGAGAGGGTGAGGGTGAGGGTGGAAAGAAGAGAAGAAAAGATTTTAGTCATTGATGGCCTTGTCTCCGGCTATGGAAAGATGGAGATCCTCCACGGCATCTCCCTCTCGGTCAGAAGAGGTGAGATCGTCGGTTTGATTGGACCCAACGGAGCCGGGAAATCGACGGTCCTCAAGGCGGCCGCTGGTCTCTTAAAAGTCACCTCAGGGACAGTGATCTTTATGGATGAAGATGTTACCCATACTCCTCCCTATCAGATTGTGGAGAAAGGGATGGCTTTCAATCCGCAGGGCCGGGTCATCTTTCCTGATATGACCGTTCAGGAGCACCTTGATATGGGCGCCTGGACGATTAAGGATCGGCTGGAAAAAGAAAAATCTCTTGAACGAATTTATAATCTCTTCCCCTGGTTGATAGAGAGAAAGAAGAGAAAAGCCGCTCAAATGAGCGGAGGGGAGCAGCAGATGCTCTCACTGGCAAGGGCGATGATGATCCAGCCCAAACTCTTACTGCTCGACGAACCCTCTCTCGGGCTTTCGCCCAAATGGGTCAAGACCGTATTCGAGAAGATTGTGGAGATTAAAGAATCCGGGCTTCCCTGCCTCATCGTGGAGCAGAAGGCCGCTATGGTCCTGGGATATTCGGATTACGCTTATGTCCTGGAGATGGGAAATAACCGGTTTGAGGGAAGGGGCCAGAACCTCCTCCAGAACCCCGACGTCCGCCGCCTCTACTTAGGAGGGTAATACCCCTAAGAGGGAGAGAGGGAGAGGGGACGTAGGTTCTAAAACAACTTGACAAATGGAAGTGAAGGTCATAATCTTTCGGTATGCCGAGGCAATCGAGACTGGATGCTCCTGGGGCATTGCATCATGTGATGGGGCGGGGCATTGAGCGGACATACATATTCCGCATTGATCGAGACCGGGAAGATTTTCTTAACAGACTTGCAGGCTTATGTGCGGGTGGAGACCTCATTGTCTATGCGTGGTGTCTCCTTTCCAACCATTTTCATTTATTGGTTCGGACCGCTCGTCAGCCTATTTCCAGAAGCATGAAGAAGCTTCTGACCGGTTATGTGGTTAATTTTAATCTACGACATAAAAGAACGGGGCATCTCTTTCAGAACAGGTATAAATCGATTATCTGTGAAGAGGATCCTTATCTTTTGGAACTGACACGCTACATTCATTTAAATCCGCTGAGGGCAGGCATGGTGAGTGATCTGGAGGAATTGAACAATTATCAGTGGGCGGGTCATTCTGTCATTATGGGAAGGCTGGAGCGGAAGTGGCAGGATATCGATACCGTTCTTGGACATTTTGGTAGGGGAAGGAATGCGGTTGAGAAGTATGAGCAGTTTGTGAGAGAAGGGTTATCTCAGGGGAGGAGGCCCGAATTGGTGGGAGGCGGGTTGATCCGGAGCCTGGGGGGATGGTCCCAGGTGCTTTCTTTGAAAAGGAGGGATATCAAAGTTGCCTCGGATGAAAGGATTTTAGGAAGAGATAAATTTGTTCAAAGGCTGATTTCTGAAGCTGAGGAGAAAGTGAAGGAGACTCTTAGTCTCTAAGTCATAATATTCGTGCACGATCTGGCAGAACTTTTGGTTCAAACGATTGCAGGGTTTGCCAGTTGCGGTACGATAAAGAGCTCTTTGAGTTTAAGGGCAGTAACGATCACACGGCGGCCGATTTCCGTGAGGTAGTATTTGTAGGTTCGCCCGACACGTTTGACCAGGCCATGGACACGGAGGTTTTTGAGACGACGGGAGATCTGTCCAGGGGTAAAGTTGCGCAGATGATGTCGGAGATCTTTGTTTCTCAGTCCATTGATCGCATACTCTCCGCGGATGATAATTTCGCAGAGTTGCTGGTCATTCATGGCGAAGAAGTTGAATCCTTTGTATGTTCGTCCATGGAGCTCTTTGGGTTCCGTGACCTGATGAAGGAGTTTCCGGCCCGCTGAGGGATCATCAATCTCCGAGATAAAGGCAAGATAGCGTTTATTGGCGGA
>JAGXTA010000169.1 GCA_018333535.1 Deltaproteobacteria bacterium
ATGCGGAGACCTCCTTGCTTGCCACGTGCTTCAACCTGGCTCGGATGATCACGATTCTTGGCGTATCGGGGTTAATCGAAAAACTGATGACTCTTAGAGCCCCCGTCTTGGGATAATATCCCGAACATGCAGCCGTGTTGGGTGAAAAAGAAGAGAAAAAGCTTTGTCAGTGGGGCTGCTACGACCGTCTATCTCTATTCAGTTTTCAAAGAACGTTTTATATCGTGATTAGATCAAGTTTGACTTAATCAACCCTCATGCCCTCCCCATTGTGACACAGTCTCACTGGGGAGAGGGATAGGGTGAGGGGCAATAACATTTGGTGCAACAACATTTAATGCATCTGTATTAGAATACGGCCATCGAGAGTGGAATGGGTTTATGTTTGAGCGATTGAGAGAAGATATTCGGATGATTAGAGAGAGAGACCCCGCGGCAAAGAATTATATGGAGATCTTTCTCTGCTATCCGGGTCTTCATGCTATCTGGCTTCATCGAATTTCCCATTTTTTATACAAGAAAAGATGGTACACCACTGCCCGGCTTATCTCTCATCTCAACCGGAGTTTGACAGGAATTGAGATCCATCCCGGGGCAACGATCGGCAGACGTCTCTTCATCGACCATGGCATGGGAGTGGTGATGGGGGAAACCACTGAGATCGGAGATGATTGCTTGATTTATAAGGGCGTTGTCTTCGGTGGCACCACCCTTGAAAAAAAGAAGCGCCATCCTACCCTCGGAAACCGTGTCGTGGTGGGCTCCAATTCCACCATTCTGGGAGCCATTACCATCGGGGATGGCGCAAGGATAGGCTCTGGGTCTGTGGTGGTTAAACCCGTCCCCCCGGGTGCAACGGTTGTGGGCGTTCCCGGCCGAATTGTCGAGTCATTGAGCCCTGAAAAATTGGAACTCGATTTCGAGCACGGAAATATTCCGGATCCTTTATCCGATATCATGAAGATGCTTCTCCAACTCCATAATAAATTAGAGGATAGGGTGAAGCGGCTAGAGCGACTGGAGGATCAAAACAGCAAAAACATCCCCAGCGAGGAGTGACCCCTGTTAGAAAATCTTGGACCATCTAACGGGGCAAGCAGCGGGGCTTTCTAACGGGGTAAACATGGCAAAATACCCAAAATTTTTAATGGAACATTTTCAGAACCCTAAAAATGTCGGGGAGATCTCCGATGCAGATGGGGTTGGCACGGTAGGCAATGCCTCCTGCGGCGATATCATGCAGATGTTCATCAGGGTCAATGACAATAAAATCGCCGAGGCAACCTTTAAAACTTTTGGTTGTGGGGCCGCCATTGCGACCAGTTCCATTCTGACCGACCGGATCAAAGGGGCCACGCTGGATGAGGCTCTTAAAATATCTGAAGAGACTTCGAAGGAGATCCTTTCCCAGTTGCCCAAAGATAAAACCCCCTGTTTCACCATTGCCATGGATGCATTGAGGCTGGCCATTGAGGAATACCGTTGCAAAAGGATGGGAATTCATGAAAAGGGTGGCTTTGACTCCACAAAGATGGAGAAAGATTAAAGGGTTTATTGGGTTAGTTGGGTTATTGGATTAACTCAATAACCCAACTAACCCAATAAACCCGAGTAACTCAAGTAACCTATAAAACTTAAATCAGGAGAAAACGATGACAAAAGAGGAAAAGGTTGTCTTTCTAAAAAATCCAGATAAGGTTCTCGAGCAGCTCATTAGGAACTTCATCAACGAGAATAACCAGAACCGGAGAACCCAACTGGATAATGGCCTCTACTGGGAAGAGCCTCTGGTCGGGTTTGCCTCGGGAACCGATCCGCTCTTCTTTCAATTTAAGTCGCTCATCGGCTCATTTCACCTTACTCCGAGAGAGATCATCGCTGTCGCCTTAAAGGAGAAAGGCAGGGAACTCCTTCTGCCGGAGGTGGAGCAGATTAGCGTCATTTCATGGATCTTACCCACAGCCGAGGACACCCGGAAAAGCAATCGCAAAGAAGAAAATTTTCCTTCTAAACTCTGGGCCTATACAAGGGATTTCGGCGAGGTCTGCAACGGCGCCTTGCGAAGACATGTCGTGGGATTTCTCGAGGATTTGGGGTTTGTGGCTATCGCCCCTCTCCTGATGCCTGCATTTCGATACTTCCGGGATGAAAAGGTCGGCTGGGCTTCTCCATGGTCAGAGCGCCATGTTGCCTACACCTGCGGCCTCGGAACCTTCAGCCTGAATGACGGCTTGATCACTCCGAAAGGAATGGCAGTCCGGATAGGAAGCGTGGTCACCCTTCTTAAACTCACTCCAAGCGAGAGGAAGTTCAGCCACCACAAAGAGAACTGCCTTCTTTTCCGGAACGAGAAATGCGGGAAGTGCATCCCGAGATGCCCTGCCGGGGCCATCACAGAGGAAGGCCATGATAAGGATAAATGCAACGAATACATCAATTCCGAGCCATTAAAAGCAAAACGGCTGGGATATGGTTTGAATAATCCTCCTCCTGCCTGCGGCCTCTGCCAGACCGGAGTGCCCTGTGAATTCGAAATCCCCAGGCCCGACCTCATCGCCTGATAAACGGGACAGGCTACTTTTTCTTCCAGTTGCATAAACGGCCACGGGTAAACCGCTCTTCAAGGCTTCGGACGGCGATTGAGTTGACATGTTAAGGGAATCGGCAGACTTCACCTAAGGTGAACTCCAGCAGGGGTCGGGGACGTATGTGCTGATCGACTTAAAGGTTCGCCCCGAAGCCTTTACGACCGGTTCACCCATGTCCGTATGACTAAATTTTCTGCAATGTTAAGGTTTTTCTCCTCGGTTAGCAAAACTCACAACCCTGAAAAGTAGCCTGTCCCCTTTTTATCTACGGATGCTGCTGTGTCCCGTAACTCCCCGCTTCAGCTAAAAACTCCCCACTTGACAAATTATGAGCATATGCTTATAATTGTTTTATGGCGCGACCGAGAAAATGCCGGTTTGTGGGATGCAGGCCAAATGCTTATTATTTCAAGCCCAGGGGGATCCCCTTGTTTAGGCTTGAAGAGGTATCTCTTCACATGGACGAAGTGGAGGCCTTGAGGCTTGCCGATTTCGAGGGACTTTACCATGAGGATGCGGCGCAAAAGATGAAGATATCTCGTGCAACATTTGGACGGATTATTGACCAGGCCAGGCACAAGGTGGCAGAGGCCCTTCTCAAAGGGAAGGCACTGAAAATCGAGACCAATATCAAAGAGAAAGGAGAAAGTCATGAAGGTAGGATTTGCTGTTCAAAAGGATGAAGGTATTGAGAGCCAGGTTTACAATCATTTTGGTTCGGCACCGGCGTTTATTCTTGTCGATGCGGAGACAAGAGAGGCAGTGACGGTGCAAAATAGCGATCTTCAGCACGTCCATGGCATGTGCAATCCTGTTTCAGCCCTGGGTGGGAAAGAGGTTAGCGCAGTGGTCGTCGGAGGTATCGGACAAGGGGCCCTGATGAAGTTAAATGCCATGGGAGTAAGAGTCTATGAAGCAGGAGCCCGAACAGTGAAAGAGAATCTTCAATTACTCGGTGAGAATAGGCTTCAGGAACTTTCTATGAATGGTTGCTGTAAAGGTCACCAGGGGGGATGCAGCCATTAAGAGAAGGCAGGGGCAATTGGGAAGGAGACACCCACCCTCTTATTAGCAGGCTGATCCTTACCCGCTGGGCACAAGGGTGTAATATGGATAAGCCAGCGATCATTGCATTAAATCCGAAATCCGAATGTCGAAATCCGAAACAATGACCAAAATTCGAATCTCAAATGACCCAAACCCCTCTTTCAGGGAGGATGTTTTGAATTTGGAACATTTAAAATTTGAATTTGTTTCGAATTTCGTATTTCGATATTCGAATTTCCACCCCTTTGATACCCGGACGAGCAAAGAGCCTTTGTGTCCAGCCCCCCGAGATATGGGACACGGTTAGTATAGCAGGAGAGGATCTTTATGAAAGATCTGGAGTGTCAACAGGCTGAGCAACATCCTTCCCTAACTCATCTCTTCACATCTTTTTTAAGACTGGGGGCTACCGCATTCGGCGGGCCTGCCATGGTTGCCTACATTCGTAAGATGGCTGTTGAGCAAAAGCATTGGCTGGATGAAAAGACCGCCCGTGATGGTATTGCCTTATGTCAGACCATACCGGGTGCAACAGCCATGCAGATGTCTGCGTACATTGGCTTCAGGGCAAGGGGAGTAGGAGGCGCTGCCGCAAGTTTCATTGGATTTGGACTTCCTGCATTTCTTTTCATGATGATCCTCTCTGCCCTCTATGCGAGGACGCATACTTTACCCTCCGTTGTTTCAATATTTAATGGACTTCAGGCCATCGTTGTTGCCCTTGTCGCTAATGCAGCTTTATCATTTGGTAGGACTTCCATAAAAAACTGGAAGAATGTTATCAATGCAATTATTGCTGCACTTCTATTTGGATTGAAGGTCAATCCCATCCTCGTCATTGTAATAGCTGCAATTTCAGGGGTGATCCTTTATCACAAACAACCTCTTCTTCCCGCAGTAAGTCCCGCGAACAAGGTGCACGCTCCAAAATCTCTTTTATTAATAGTGTTGGTTACAGCCATAGGGTTTACAGCCTTTTATTTTTTAGACCGAAAGCTGTTCGACCTTGCCACCCTCATGTTCAGGATCGATCTATTTGCCTTTGGGGGTGGTTTTGCCTCTGTCCCTCTTATGTTTCACGAAGTCGTTGAGGTTCGACGATGGATGGATGGTCCCACCCTCTTGAACGGAATTGCCATGGGGCAGGTAACTCCAGGGCCTATTGTAATTACGGCAACCTTCATAGGTTACTTGTTACATGGTTTTCTTGGAGGGCTTGTCGCAACGGTCAGTGTGTTTTTGCCTTCGTTCATGATCGTCATCGGCATTGTGCCCTACTTTGACAGGATGCGAACCTC
This sequence comes from Deltaproteobacteria bacterium, assembly GCA_018333535.1. GTDB lineage: Bacteria > Desulfobacterota > BSN033 > BSN033 > UBA1163 > RBG-16-49-23. The sequence goes on from JAGXTA010000169.1 coordinate 4,934, forward strand.
GCCTTATTTTAACAGGGTTCTCACTGGCATCCTATGTTCTTTTGTGGGACTTCTGCTAACTGTCACCATACACTTTGCCTCAAATATCCCTTGGGATCTTCCACGCCTCGTTATCACGGTCGGGGCTTTTATTGCTCTCCTAAAAAAGGCGGATATCCTCTGGGTCGTCCTAATAGGGACAGGAATCTCTTTGATTGTATTGTAGCTCGTCCGATGTGCCATGGGGCAGGGGGAAAGAAACGTTCTCTTTATGGGGTTTTATCTTTTCGACCTTCAACATAGTCCTTGTACTCCTTAAGGAGGACACTTTTGTACTCCTGTCGGGCGGAAGGCGGAATGTAATTATTATTCTTTTCCAGCCTATTGAGGATTTCTTCGGCGGTCTCCTTGTTCGGGTGTCTCTCTTCAGAGTAAAGCTCAGCCATAACTTCGTCTAAACCATTCACTCGGACCTGTATCCCATCAGGAAATCTCAATATACGCCGACTAACTGTTGGCGTTTCAGGTTCTCAGCCCACTCATCCATCCCCTTCGACTTGGGAGATTTTATACTCTGTCATAGGATACCTCCTCAAACACCTTTGGGTTGAAATTTATCCCTCAGGGCTTGCATGAGACATGGCAGACTCCTGCAGGAGTTTCGACGGCGTAAGGAAAATATTTCCTTTTAAACCACAAAGCCACATTGACCAGGCTGATCAGGACCGGAACTTCCCTCAGAGGCCCGATCACCGCCGCAAAGGCTCGTCTGGAAATGATCCCCTACTTTCCAATGTTTTGCCCCCCATCTTCACCGAAGGGATAACGGCTCGCATAAAGACAATATCCTTTTTCTTACCCATACTATTGTATTACCCGGCTATTCTTCCGGCCCGAAACCATCCTTTTGTCTTCTTGCAGATAGATACAAGAAAAAGCATGGTAGGAACCTCTATTAGGACTCCGACGACAGTGGCAAGCGAAGCCCCCGACGCTAACCCGAAAAGCATGGTTGATGTTGCGATGGCAACTTCGAAATGATTGCTCGCACCTATCATGGCAGAAGGAGCAGCATCCTCGTATCTGAACTTCCACCATCTGGCCAATCCGTAAGTTATCCAGAAAATAAGGTTGGTCTGTATGAAAAGAGGGATGGCGATCCATAATATTGTCAATGGTTGGGTCAAAATGACATCACCCTTAAATGAAAAAAGGAGAATTAAGGTTGCAAGCAAGGCAATGATAGAAACGGGTGTAAGCCGATGCAAGAAATTTTTATTAAACCATTCTTTTCCCTTCGATTTTATTACCCATTTCCGGGAAAAAAATCCTGCAACAAGCGGAAGGGCAACATAGATGGCGATAGATAAAACAAGTGCCTGCCAGGGAACCGGAAGCCTGCCCACTCCTAAGAGAAAACCGCCAAGAAGGCCATAAAGCACCAACATTGAAAGCGAGTTTATGGCGACCATAACAAGCGTATGTCCATCATTTCCTTTTGCAAGATATCCCCACACAAGCACCATTGCAGTACAGGGGGCAATCCCCAAAAGGATGCAACCCGCAAGATAGCTTCTCCATAACGGGACTTGGAGCAATTTAACACCATCCTGTAAAATCACCGTCCCGGCGCCATGCGTCGCTCCCACTGGCAGATCCATGCCAAAAGGCATTTTTACATAATCAACTGCATCAACCCCTATGAACACTTTGAATAAATAACCAAGAAAAAACAGTCCAATTGCATACATGGTGAATGGTTTAATTGCCCAATTTGCAAAAAGCGTCAAAACCACGGGTTTAGCCGACTTCCCCGCTTTTACGATTTCTGCAAAATCAATTTTCACCATGATTGGATACATCATAAAAAACAGACAGATAGCGATCGGGATTGAAATAGTAGGTGCGTTATTTACATAAATAGCAAGACCGTCCAGATATTTAGCGATGCTTGGGGCAATTTTCCCCAACACAACGCCAGCTCCCATGCAGAGAATCACCCACACCGTCAGATACTTTTCAAATACACCAAGACCCCTTTCGACTTTTGCTTCACTCATTTTTACACCTCCGAGTTAGTCGCGCTGAATTGATAATAATTTTACAAACCCACCATCAAAGGAGATAAATCTAACCTACACCCAAAAACATCACACGAAAGATCCACAACGTCAAATAGCGATCCAGGAACGAGAGTTTTTTAGTAATCTGTTCTCCGGCCATTTTGTTTATTCTCCGTTCTTGAGATTCTTACGCATCATCCTGATTGTAATATTAATCCAGCGATAAAAATGTCATGCTGAATTTATTTCAGCATCTCATGAGACCCTGAAACAAGTTCAGGATGACAACTTTATTAATTTCCCTATTACGACATAGTTTCTAAATGGGGAGGATTCGATTCATCAGGTTTTGAATTTTACCAGATTATTCAACCGGCGACCTGCCGGTTTCAGACCCCTCAGGTTCCTCCAAAACCGATGGTGACCTTGTTTCCCTCGACAATGACCGGTATCTGTCTGCTTCCTTTCGAATATTTTAACATCTCTTCAAGTGTTGCTTTGTCTCCGACATCCAGGAAGATTGCCTTGTCGCCATAGGCTTCCCGAGCCTTAAGGGTATAGGGTCAACCAGCCGTGCCATAAATCTTCACCTGTAAAGACATTTCAACACCTCCTGCTCTTTCTTTCATTGGGTTTTATCAGGCCTTCTTAAGTCTTTCATTTTATACCATGCCGGACTCCATACCAAATTCATCAGGGGAGGATTCTTTTCAGAAGATCCCTCGATGCGTCGATCTTTCGTTGAATGTCCAGATCGGCCTTCATTCCAGGATGCATCAGGGTTAAATAATTTTCGTAAGTGTTTTTACCATCGGAGCGCGGAATCTTTTTCTTCTGCTCGATCAATATCGACTGAAGTTCTTTGAGGCCCTGGAGATCTTTCGCATGTTTGGGGTCTTCTATCTTTTCCTGGATCTCCTCGATTTTTTTCTGGATTAACCTTGCGGACAAAACATCCGCAAACTCATAAGATCCCTTTAATAGATTTAAATTCAGCCTTCCGACATGAATGCCGAAGGCATCGGCCTGAACATACAGGGAACGGCTGATCTGTTTTGGAAACACGAAAGAACGATCGTTCCCTCCGATTACGATCGAAATGGGTTGAACGTCCCTAACAAGGATTTCAATCTCAGGCGGGGTTAAATGGGCAAGAACGATCAGATGGTCGCAGGATGATTTGAGACGTTGGACCGTCTCTGCGGCAGCTTTGACCGGGTTATCGATGAAATAGTCTTTTAACTCCTTTTGAATCGGAGGAGAAATGTCAGCCGTGACCAGGCCCAGGATTCCGATCTTAATACCTCCCACTTCTTTGATGATGTATGGCTTAAAAACGTGTTTTCCTGTCTTTTTCTCTTTGAGATTTGCCGAGAGGAATGGAATTGTTGATTTTTTTTGAAGATCCTTCAGATATCCGACACCCAATCCCAGGTCGGTATCCCCGATATTCAGGGCGTGATAACCCAATGTTTCATATAACTTCAAGACAAACTCCGCTCTTCGCCTGGCCTGTTCGCGTCCCCGGGGCTCGCTGAAATAACTGACGACCAGCGCATCGCCCGCATCGAGGATGAGGAGATTTTTAACTTCTTCCTTAACTGTTTTAAGATAGTGGGACCTCCTGGGCAATCCTCCGTTATCTCCCCCGTCAGGGCAGGTCCCGCAAGGCTCCACCTCTCCCAGGTTGTTCGAGGTATAGATCAATGTGAGGGAGGTTTCGTTTCCGATGCTGGGATCAATATGGATGAACAAAAAGGCTAAGACAATAAAAAAACAGGCAAGAGATATTTTGACTTTCATGTTGTTCCCTATTCTTTTTTTGATTCAACAAATTCCGCAGGGATTTTAATACCAACGTTGCGGAGCGTTTCAAACAGTAGCGTTCGTTTCTCCGTGAACTCATCGGAGAAAAGGGGAGAGCACTTCTCAATGCCTATCTGATCCCGCAATAATTTAAAGGCAAAGGCTTGGCAGGTCAGAAGGCCGCATCTTTTACAATTCGTTCCCGGAAGCAGTTTGACAATATCGGTCGGTTTCAACTCCTGCCTCATGGTGTAATCAGGCTGGATCTTGTCCCGATTCTGATACGTCTCGTTTACCAGGTCCTGAATCCACTTTAAGAGCGCTTCGGCTTCCTGCTCATCGTCAATTTTGGTCAACGTGATGTGGTTGGCATGAAGGGTGATGAGCTTCTCGCCTTTCTTGATCGTTAACGTCAACGCCGGATGATTGAAGAGACAATCTTTCAACGTGGCGTTCAGGTAGGGGAAAGCTTCATAGACTTCCCCGGATACTTCCGCAATGACACGAAGCTTCTCAGGGTCTGCCAGACAGGGAAGGGTGCGAGTGATTTTGTAAGATTGAAGTAACATGATTTCCTCACAGAAGAATGATGAGCAATATTCCTGCCAGGGCAAAAAAGAACAGGGCGGTGAACAGTTTGATGGTCGAAGTCCTTCGCTGGAGGAAGAAGGCCAATTGTTGGGAGGTCGTTCCCCAATAGACAATACCAAAGATCGTCAACAAGGGCAGGATATAAACGATGTTGTATAGAATGAGGTAAAAAACAGCGCTGTCTCGAAGGGAGGGAATATTGGTAACGAAGAGGATGGTGGGAAGATAGACCTGACTGGTACAGGTGGATTGCAACAGCGTGACAATAAAACCGATGACGACCGCGGCAAGCAAAAACCGCCTTGTCTTAATTTCTTTGCCCGCCTCGAGGTCTCCCTCTCTTGCCCGGATGATCCGGTGAATCCTTCTCTTTAATGAATCCGGCACCTGGAGGGTCATCTTGGCGGGTCGGCCTCTCTTGACCTGGACATAATCGTAAAGGCTAAAGACCCCGAGGAAGAGGGAGAGAGCAAACGTGGCCAGAAAGATGATTCGGGAAAAGAGGGGGAAAAACGAAAACTGCTGAACGAAGCTGAGAATCCCAAATCCAAGCAATAGATGGGTGATAAAACCTGCGCCGGTAAAACCCATTCCGACCCATAAGATTTCTCTTCGTGTCCGTCCCATCATGGTGAGGTAGGAGATAAAAAAAACGAGCGTAGCTAACGCACAGGGATTTAACCCCTCGATCAAACCAGCCACGAGAATAGCCAAAAGCCCAAACGATTTAAACCGTTCGATCATCGAGGTTTCCGCTTGTTGCATTTCTCTTTCTTCCACCTTGAGGGTGGGGGTTGTCTCCATCTTTTCATAAGTGGCTATGAGGGCCTCCAACTTCGATTCCGTGATCTCTCCCGGGGAAAGGTAATCGTTGCCAATGAAAATGCTCGGCGCAATCAAACGTTTCTCCGGCGGAAGAGCGAGCCGGTTTGATAGGGTTTCATTCAGGCGCTTCCCATCGTCCGTATTCAAATCAATGGATTTGACACGGAGGTGAGGATATTTTTCACTGATATACTTAAGCAGGTAACTTGCCCGATCGCATTTGGGGCAGCCCTTCTGATAAAAGTAGGCCAGTTCCACTGAAAACTTCTTCCCAGAAGTCAGGACCTTCGACGGGATTTCGAGAGGAGGCAGCGTCGGAGTAAGGGAGCCTTTCATCTGATATTCGATGATCAGGGGATCCAGCTTTTCCATCACCTCTCGTTCCCCGAAGAGCATCTGATCTCCGATAAAGAGAACCGGTAGTTCATCCGCCTTCCTTTGAAATCTTTTCTCAAGCTTGGCCAAGGCCTCGTAAAAAGTCGGGTTGGCCATGTCAAAAGTTTTTATATCCAGAAAAGGATACATCGTTTTAAGTGTGGGCACATAACTCTGAAGAATGGCCTGGCATTGGGGGCAATCCTCGGCATAGAAGAGGTATATCTGGATCGGGGAGGATGGCTGTGCCTGTGCAAGGGGCGCCAGGAAAAGAAGAAGGCCAAAGAAGAGAATCATCCATTTTTTCACAAGTCTCGCCTCCATGAAATCTTACAATGACATTCCCAGATAAAACAGGTAAATCCCTACCAGCACGACAATCGAACCACCGACCCTTTTTCCCCAGGTGGTGATATTCAATATCCCTCTCGATTTGATAAAATTTTCTGCAAAGCCCGTGGCCGTTCCCGCCAGAAAGATCAGGGCGCAATGGCCAAGGGCATAGATAAATAACAGGGAGGTTCCGTAAACGACATCTCCTTTTGAGGCAACAAAAGTCAAAATGAGGGCTAACACAGGAGTCGCGCAGGGGGAAGAAATAATCCCAAAGAAGAAGCCGAGGAGTAGTGCTCCTAATATCCCTCTTCTCTTTGGCTGAAGATGAACCGGCACGGGAAGGTTCCACTCGAAAATGCCGACAAGCTGTAAGCCGATAATGACAGCAATCGCTCCGGCGATATAGTACCACACGCTGCTGAACAAACCGAAGAGCCCTCCCACCAAAGAAGCAATAGCACCCAGAATAGTGAAAGTAATTGAGAGGCCGAGGATAAAAGTCAGCGAATATAGAAAAGCCTTCCGTCGGTCTCCTTCGGAATACCCGCCCACATATCCGATCACCAGGGGAATGGTCGCCAGAACACAGGGACTCGAAGAGGAAAGGACGCCTCCGATGAAGACGCCAAGATAAGCAAGAAAAAGATTGTCATTAAGGGCTTGGGCAAGATGATTCAGAAGGGTTTCCATAATCATTTCACCCCCATCTTCTCAAATACCTTCTTGATCTGCTCTTTATCCATAAACCCCACATGCCGGAAAACTTCCTGGTTCTTTGCATCGAAGAATATTTGAGTCGGGATGAGCCGTATTCCGTTAACTCTGGTAAGCTCTCGTTCTTGATAAACTTCAATTATTTTGATGACGACACGCCCCTTGTATTCCTCTGTCAATTCTGCAAGGATGGGGGCCATCTTCTTGCAGGGAATGCACGTTCCTGCTCCAAAATCAATGAGCTTCGGTAGAGGGATGTTAGCAACCCCCTTGGGAAACCGTTCGGGTTTCGATTGAGGGAAAGCGACCTGAGGTAAGGAAGGGAGAATCAGCGAGAAGAACAAAAGGAATAGGGTAGTGTATGAAATCTTTCTTCTGATTTGCGTCATCGCATAACCTCATCTTTAATAAACGAAATCTCTTTTCAGCTTACACGAAGCTTAAAAGGAATGACTTCTCACTGTTCCCGGGTCGCCTGATCAACCTGTGGTTTCAAAATCTCTTTGAGGAATAAAAAGGCATCCTCCTTATCCTCGTCAAGAACAATCCTCACCAGCCTGAGCAGTTCCTCGGAATCTAATTTTAAATTTACAGGTTTTATAATCAATTGCTTTCCTCCTGTAGCCATTTCTTAATCTCTTCCACTTTCGGAAGTTTTCCAGAGACTTTCACCACTCCATTCACAACGAGGGCGGGCGTGATGAGCACACCGTAATTGGTAATGGCTTTGATATCCTGGACTTTAATGACTTCTGCTTCAATACCCAACTCCTTCACTGCCTCTTTAGCTCGCTCCGCAAGCTGGTTGCATTTGGCTCACCCCATACCTAAAACTTCGATTTTTCTCATCTTCAACCTCCTTATCCGTTTACGTAAAATAATGTCCAAAGGTCATCCCGGTGATCGTTGCCATGATGACGACCAGGGCTATGTATGTGAAACCTTTTTTTAGCCCCATCACACGAATGATGACGATCATGCTGGGCAGACTTAATGCAGGACCTGCCAGAAGGAGTGCCAGCGCAGGACCCCGGCCCATCCCCATGTCAAGAAATGCCTTAATAATCGGGACCTCTGTCAGTGTAGCAAAGTACATGAGGGCTCCGAAAACAGAAGCAATAAAATTGGAACGGAGAGAATTACCTCCTAACCATTGTTGAATTAGGGTTTCCGGAATAAGGGCTTTAATCATCCCTGCTGCGAAAACCCCGAGAAGAAGCCAGGGGGTGATAAGCTTCACAAATCCCCACGTTGCCACCAGCCATTCCTTGATCTCTTCCTTGTCATACCAGAGTCGCAAGGTGACAAAGAGAACTAAAAAGAAAATCCCTGTCAATATCCATCTCTTCTGCGAGGCAAAGATGAGTATTCCTACCAGAGAGGCAAAATAGATAAGCAACACATGGCCTTTCTTCCCCCCCTCCAGAATACCAAGGGCCATGGATTGCTCCATTTTTTCCTTTTCATCCTTACGGAAGAGAAAAGCCATGATGAGACCAATAACTATGGAAAAGGCAATGGCGCCAATCGCCCTTCCTGCTCCGAGATCAAGACCTAAAAGTCTCGCAGAATAGACGATTGCAAGAACGTTAATGGCTGGGCCTGAATAAAGGAAGGCTGTGGCTGGTCCGATCCCTGCCCCCCTTTGATAAATTCCGGAAAACAGGGGCAGCACCGTACAGGAGCAGACTGCAAGGATGGTCCCTGATACAGAAGCCACACCGTAGGATAAAATCCTCTTGGCTTGCGCTCCAAAATACTTCAGCACAGAAGCCTGAGAGATGAAGACTCCGATGGCGCCGGCGATGAAAAATGCCGGCACCAGACAGGTCAGCACATGGGCCGAAAGATAATCCAGAAACACATCCATTCCGCTTTTGATAACAAGGCTTAACAATCTTCCCATTCCTTTCCGATCACAGGGAACGCATCAGTCTGCTCTGCTCGCTCACCCGATTCTTTAAAACGATGCCGATACTGTCCAAGATCTCGAAGACCTTTGGGTCCCTCACCTTCACCATTACCTTCACTCCATCTTTTCGGGTGGTAACGAGATGACTTTTCTGCATCAGTGAAATATGGCGGGAGATATTGGACTGTTCACCATTGATCGCCGGAACGATCTCGCAGATGCATCTTTCTCCACCCCGCAGAAATTCGAGAATTTTTAATCGAGTAGGCTGGGCAAGGGCCTTTAAAACTTCAGCCTTCATTTCAAGAACCCTTTCTTCCATAAATTCCTCCTTGCATATATGATTCATTAATCATATAATCCTAAAGTCATAATTTGTCAATGAAATATTTTTTGTAGTAATTTAGCTGTTTGAAATAAATTTTAAAAATCCCTCCCCGCCTCCCTTTTCCAAAGGGAGGAGTAAAACATTCCTTTTTAAAAAGGGGGATAACAATTGGTTCTCCCCTTTGGAAAAGGGGAGTTAGAGGGGATTTTGTCAAAATTTTTAACTCAATTGGGGTTATAATATTTTAATCTCTGTGTCTTTGAAACTTTGTCTGCTTGTTGGTATAATGTGGATGTGAAAAGAGCAGCCTATCCCCTACTAATCCTCTCTGTCATTTTTGCCCTTTTATTTGGGGGAGAAGGATTGGCACAAACACCCTCCCCATCTAATCAAATCTACTTTTTTTACGCTCAGGATTGCGAGCCCTGCCAGACCATCCTTCAAGGCTATCTTCCCACTCTTAAACCCATCTACCCTTTCCTTGAGATCAAAACCTTTGATCTTGGAAATCCTGCCTATTATGAGGCTCTTTCAAAATTGGAGAACCGATTCGGCAAAAAAGAGAACGAACTGCCGGTCCTCATCATCGGAAATCATCTCCTCTCCGGAGAGAGGGAGGTGATGGAAAAACTCAACCCCCTTATTCTCGAATATCAGGCCAAAGGGGGAATTCCAACCCCGCCTATTGAAATCCCATCTGCCATTGCTTCGCCCGCATCCGGAACAAGCGCCGTCTCAATCGATCTCACCTATTTTCACCAGAAGGGATGTCCAAGATGCGATCGGGCAAACGCCCTGCTGAAATATCTTTTGGGAAGATACCCTAAACTGAACATTAAAGAGGTCGATCTCAACACCCCTGATGGCAAGCGTCTCAACGAAATCCTTTCAAACCGGCTCCAACTCCCCTCTGAAAAGAGGTTGATTGCACCGGCCATCTTCATCGGAAACGATTATCTCCCGCCGGAGGAGATTGTCTTGTCCAGAGTGGAGTCATTGATCCTTAAGTATGAATCCACAACGCCGTCACCAACCGATCGAAGGGACCCTCTGGCGGGCGGGCCATCACCCACACAAGAAGAGATTACAAAAGCCGAAGAGACAATGGTTGAGCGTTTCAAATCTTTTGGACTCCCGGCCATCCTAATCGCAGGCTTGATCGAGGGGCTCAACCCCTGTGCCCTGGCCACCCTGGTCTTCTTCATCTCCTATCTCACCATGATCGGCCAGGGACGAAAACAGATCCTGATGGTGGGATTGGGCTTTTCAGGAACAGCCTTCTTGACCCACCTGTTGCTGGGCATTGGAATCCTCGGGTTCATCCAGCATTTCTCCTTCCTTCCCCTATTCTCCCGTGTCGTTTATCTGATCACCTTTCTATTGAGCCTTTTTCTCGCCATTTTTAGTCTCTACGACTACATCCAGTTGAAAAAGGGAAAGCCCTCCAGGATGAAACTCCAGGTGCCTGATTTTTTAAAAAAGAGGATTCACTGGATCATCCGGACAAGAAGCGCTGAACTGGAGGGATCTCATGGAGGCCAGACGCTTCGTTTCTTACTGGCCTCGGTCCTGATTGGTTTCATTGTCACCCTTTTGCAATCGACCTGCACAAGCCAGGTCTATCTCCCCACGCTTCTTTTGGTCACACATATCCCTTCCCTCAGGGGAAGCGCGGTTTTTTATCTCGTTCTTTATAATCTCGTTTATATTCTTCCTCTGCTCGTCATCTTTGGTATCGTTTATTGGGGAGTGACCTCGGAACAACTCTCTTTCTTTCTTCAGAGAAGGGCATCCACCATCAAACTCCTCACCTCTTTCTTCTTCTTTGCCCTCGCAGGGATATTGATTTTTGCCCTGATATAGGGGATAAATAGTAACTTCTGCTCACCTCAAGAGAAACCAACGGAGGAAGAATGAAACGGAAAACCATTATCATTGGAGCTATTATTGTTGTACTGGCCGGCGCTTTTCTCTTCTACTTTTTTTATCTCCAGAACCCAAGCCGGCAAGTCCTGGCACAAGTGAACGGAGAAAAGATCACATTGAAAGAGTTCAACAAAGAATTAGAAAAAGTGGAATCGCCTTTAAAAGAGATGGTTAGGGAAAATCCGCAACAACTTCTTGAGGGGATCATTATGAACAGGGTTTTTCTTCAGGAGGCAAAAAAGCAGGGGCTAACCCCTCCCATCAAAACCTATAAAGATACGGATAAGGATGCCTTATCGCCTGAAGAGGCTCTCATCGGCGAGCTGGTGAAAAAGAAGTTTTCTACTCCTCCAACTGTAACCAAAGAAGAAATAAAAACATTTTATCCCTTATTGAAAGACCGATTGGGTGGACAACCTCTGGACAAAGTATCTCCCATCATTGAACAGTTCATCCGCGAAATGAAGCAACAGGAAGAGATGAAGCAGTATGTCACCGAGCTCCGCACCTCCGCCAAAGTTGAAATCGACCAGATCCGTCTTGAGAAGATTGCCTCCAAACCTCCTGAATCGAATACGGAGGAAGAACTGAAGAAGGCTTTTGCCGGCGGAAAGCCTCTTCTTGTTGATTTCGGAGCAAATTCCTGTCTCCCCTGCCGGCAGTTAAGACCGATCCTTAAAGAACTCAGTAAAGAATTCACGGGCAAGGCCGAGATTCTTGTGATCGACGTCTATAAATATCAACATCTGGCAAGGGAATATAAAATCGCGGCCCTTCCCACGCTGGTCTTTTTCGATAACAAAGGGAAAGAAGTATTTCGACATCCTGGGGCGATGAACAAAGACCAGATTGCCGCAAAACTGAAAGAAATCGGAGGGGGCAGCTGATTTCGAATCTCATAACCCCTCCTTTCCTCCCCTTAAGTTAAGGGGAGGTAGGGTGGGGTTACTCCAATTCGCAATTTGAAATGTATCTTCTACCCTGATTTCCTGCTATCCTGATGTCTTGATATCCTGACGACCATGGATACACTCACCTTACTTCTGATCGCATTCGGATTGTCAATGGACGCCTTTGCCGTCTCCGTCAGTAACGGGATGACTATTAAGCATCAGAGGGCAAATCATGCCTTTCGAATCGGAATATTCTTTGGTTCTTTTCAGGCATTGATGCCTTTGATCGGCTGGTCAGCGGGGCTTAACCTGAGAGATCTCATCTCAGGCGTGGATCACTGGATCGCCTTCGGCCTCCTCAGTTTGATCGGTTGTAAGATGATTTATGAATCGACGAAGATGGGAGGAAAGAGAAAAGAAACGTTCCCTTTAAGCCTCTGGATGCTCCTGATGCTTTCCATTGCCACAAGCATCGACGCCCTGGCAGTGGGAATCAGCTTTGCTCTATTGAATATTTCCATTATCACACCGATCCTTGTGATTGGAACCGTAACTTTTATTTTGTCATTTCTCGGCGTTTTAATCGGCAACAAGGCTGGTCACTTTTTCGAGAAAAAGATAGAAGTCCTGGGCGGTCTCATCCTGATCGGTATCGGCGTCAAGATACTGATCGAACATTTAAACTGAAGAAAGTCAGGGGATTAAGAAAAAGGAGGTCAAGATGGGATTCTGGGATCTTAAAACGTTAACGCTGGATGAGTTTCGGCCTGGCATCTGGAGTAAAATCGACTCCGGAAAAAATTTAACGATGGCTGTCATGGAAATCGCTCCCAACAAAGAAGGCATTGCCCATGACCATCCTTTCGATCAGTGCGGATTAGTGGTGGAAGGTGAAATCGAGATGTCCATCGGGGATGCGAAGAAATTACTCAGACCAATGGAAACTTACTTTATCCCTGCCGGAGTAAATCACAACTGGAAGACCCTCGCCTCATCGGCAAAGATTTTAGATGTCGTCCTCAAGCAGGGTTAAAGAATATAAAATGGCCGGGATCCTATCCCCCCTTCAATCCCCGGTCTAATAGCTAAATCCCATTGTCAAAACTTTACATTTTTGATAAGGTAGGCCTATCTTCAGCTTATCCTCAATGGAACTACCACCAGCTACAAGCTGGTGGATTCATTACCGACTGAATTCGGCTCCCGCCAGAAGCGGGTCCGCCTCTGGCGGAAAAGACAAAACATATCGGCACAGAAATCCTCACGAGGGAAAACCCGAAAAACCCGGTTGCGAGTCGAAACAACCTGCGCACAGTGTGCATACTAAAGTCTTCGCCTGAAGGCGAGGGTTTTTCTCCCTGAGTGAGACAATAAGCAAACCCTTATGCCAAATGGAAACAACCATTCACGAAATCAATGAAGTCATCGCCGCCTAATATCATGAGATTTATCATCTCCCTCTCCCCCATTGGGAGAGCAAATAATAATCCCCTCTCCCCTGGAAGACTGTGTCGTAATGGGGAAATAGTAAAAAATGTCATGCTGAACTTGTTTCAGCATCTAATAAAATCAACGGCTTAGAGACCCTGAAATAAATTCAGGGTGACAAAACAGTAATTACGACACAGTCTCTGGCGGGAGAGGGTGGGGGTGAGGGGGGATTTAACATCAAATTTGATGTTGACTATTTATGGAATTCACTGTAGAATTTTATGAAACAGAATTAGGGCGATGCCCCATTCGGGAGTTTTTGAATGGGCTTAAAGAAACAGACCCAAATGATTTTGCAGCTATCTTGGCGGGGCTCGCCAAGTTGCGAAACAGGCAATATCATAGGCCACCCCTATCAAAGCCTATCGGTGGGGACCTTTTTGAACTCCGGCATGTGGGCAAGCTAAATACAAGAGTGCTTTATTTTTTCGCCAAAGGTCAGAGGATTATTGCAGTTCATGGAATACGAAATAAAGCAAAAGAGATTTCAAGGCGAGATCGCAAAGCAGCATTGGAGAGAAAGGTGGATTGGCTATTGAGGAATCAATTATGAGAAGACAAACAAATTTTGACCTTTATCTTCAAGAGCAGTTGAAGGATGCGGGTTTTGCAGAAAGGTTCAGAAAAGCCGGCGAAGCCTGGGATGTAGCACTTAGACTTGCCTCTCTCCGTAAAGCTTCAGGATTATCCCAGAAAGAGCTGGCAAAACAGGTTGGGACATCTCAGCAGCAAATCAGCCGTTTGGAGTCCCCCTCTTATGAAGGCCATTCCTTAAGTATGTTGCGACGAGTAACAGAAGTTCTTGGGGCAACCCTCCATGTGGAAATTCAACCCAAGAGGAGCCCGTCGAGACAAATCGTTGCTGAACCAGAATCAATTTACAGAGTTAAAAAGAAACAATAATAAGCCCCTCCCCCTTGAGAGGATGAGTCGTAATTATAGTGGTAATTAGAAAACGCAGTAGCAGCATCCATTTAAAATATGACCCTGCCATTTTTAGATTGCGGATTGAAAAACCCAAAATCTCAAACCGGATATCTGAAATTAAATTGTTTGGAGTCTTTTTTACACTTTAAACCAGCGGCGTTGGAGACCGTAATAGAGAATCAGCCCTGCCAGATAAGCCACTCCCATGTTCCACATGGCAATACCAGCAGTGACGAGAAGAACGAACAGATTCTGCTTCTTTAGTTTGATATCTTTAACGACTAACGCCAGTTCCACTCCGGCAAAGAAGAGAATCACCCCTAAAATGGAACGAGGGAAAACCTGAAAGAGGAAAGCCACAGAATCACTTAAAAAGAGCCCCACTAAAACCACCATGGCGCCTAAAATTACCAGCGCCCCGCCAGTTCTGGCGCCGAACCGGATGTGTCCGGCCATGCCTCCCGCTCCATGGCACATGGGGACGCCGCCGAGAAAAGCACTGACCAGATTCATGAGGCCATGATCGATGGAGATGGTCTTGGCTGTCACCTTGCGGTCAGGGAAGCAGGAATTATTCTCTGCAACCGTCCCGATGATGGCATTGCCAAGAGTGAGAGGAGCTTGAGGAATTCCCAAAAGGATAAAACCCGAAAGGAGTTCTTTCAATGAAATCTTTCCAAAAGTTAATTCAGGCAAACGAAACTGGATGCAACAGTTAGAGAGTTCATTAACCAAATTCGGCCTAAAAATAAATGTGATGATGATTCCGTATCCCAACAGTGCTAACATCGCTGGAAGACGGCGGCTGTTGAGGAGGAGGAGAGTTAGGATGACGCCTCCCAAAGCAATCACCGGTTGGGTTTTCATCATTCCCAACCCCTCCACAACAAAACTCAGGCCTAATCCTAACATGATTCCCCGCACTACCGGTTTCGTGGTGACCCTTTCAATCCAGGTAATCGCGCCGGTCAGTCCCATCAGAAGCCAGAAGAGGCCCGTAAAGATTCCGGATCCCCAGATCATTCCGGGAGTGATGCTTCCGGATTGAGCAATGGCCATTCCGCCAATGGCCTTCATCGGTTGAACAGGCATGGGTGTTTTGAAATAAAGCCCCACAAAGATTTTGAAGAGTCCGAAGGCAACGAGAATGCCTACGGGGTCCATCTGATTAAGGGTGATGTAGCCCACAACAAAAGGGATGAGAGTCCCCAGGTCGCCAAAGGCGCCTGCAAACTCCATCCGGTTATAGTCGTTGCCCCAGAGTCGCATATCAACCCCGTGATTCGTGTTCCGGCCTACCCCTGCCTGCCGGTAGGCAGGGGCAGGCCGGCGTGATTCGTATTATTTCTTAAGAAAAATATTTAAAACGAGCCTTTCTGAAATTTTTGCCTTACCCTCTTCTCCGCAACCGCCTGCAGTTCTTTGAAAAGGGAATCTGCCCTCTGAACGAAGGCCTTCGCTTTAGGAGTCAATTGAGCTCCTCCGCCCTCTTTGCCGCCCAATTTCGTCTCCACCATTTTAAACCCCGCCCTCTGCTCAATCTTTTTAATGACCCCCCAGGCATGTCTATAGGACATCCCGAATGCGTCGGCCGCCCGTTGAATGGAGCCCAATCGATCGATGGTTAAAAGAAGTTCAGTCTTCCCCCCTCCGAGAACGACCTCTCCCCTATTCTCAATCCAGAATTTTGTTTTAATCTCCATCGGACGCCTCCACAAAAAAAGTTTTTATACGATATGCTAATAAAAGCATATTGTCAAGTAAAAAGCGTATACTTCTACTCTTTAAATTGGATATAACGTCGAGAGTCGATAGGCGGGGCCTGTTGCAGGTCTAACCCCGCCTCCAGCATAGGCGGGACAGGAATGTCCCGCCTATCGGGTGTCATTAAATTTATATAAGGATTTTTGTGACTCGACCGTAACCGAGGCATTACTATTTCTACCCTGAAGGGAGGACAGAAGATTGAAGTTGAAAAGGAAGCCTTGATTTGAATCCTCCATTTCTTTTAAGATGTAGGGGATGAAAGGCTTCTTTAACCGACTGCTCCGAATCGATCTGTCAGATAAAAAGACGACGGTCGAACCCATTCCTGATTCGATTCTTCGCTCCTATCTGGGCGGAAAGGGTCTGGGCTCTTACCTCCTCCTTAAAGAAAATCCGCCACATGTGGATCCTTTTTCTCCGGAAAACCATCTGATCTTCACTCTCGGTCCGCTGGCGGATACTCCTTTTTACGGCTCCAGCCGTTTTGCCGTCTTCACCAAATCGCCTCAAACAGGGATTTATTCGGAATCTTATTCCGGAGGGAAAATCACCCATTCTTTCAGCCGGACGGGTTATGATGCCATCATCATTCAAGGGAAATCGGACCGCCCTGTCTTCCTGGAAATCAGTGATGAGCAGGTCCTTTTCCATCCCGCATCAGGCGGGACCTCTGATCTCTGGGGAAAAGATACCTACGAAGCGGAAGAGGCGATTCTGAAAACCATTGGTAAAAAAGACGCGGGAGCGCTGGTCATCGGGCCGTCCGGGGAGAACCTCGTCAAATTTGCCGTGATCGAAATCGAGCGCTGGCGCTCCCTCGGAAGGGCGGGAATCGGCGCAGTGCTGGGATCGAAGAAGTTAAAAGGAATCGCCTTCCATGGCAAAAAGCGGCGTGTAGTAGCAGACCCATCCTCTTTGAAAAAGCTTGCCACAGAATTCAAGGGGCGCGTCAAAGATAATGAAGTTGTCCACATCTACAAAAAGTATGGGACTCCCATGCTTGTCTCCATCATGAATACGATCGGCGCCTTTCCCACTCAATACTGGTCCAAAGGGACCCTCGAAGGATGGGAAGGAATCAGCGCGGAAAGCCTGATGGAGCATTGCGACGTCACCTCCTCGGCCTGCCCTCACTGTTTTATGGCCTGTGGAAAGATTTCGCAAGTCAAGGAGGGAAGACATCGAGGCCTCCGTATCATGGGGCCTGAATACGAGACCATCTATGCCTTCGGGGGGCTCTGCATGGTCAAATCCATTGAGGAGATCATCTACCTCAACGACCTCTGCGATCGCCTGGGAATGGATACGATCACAGCAGGAAACCTGGCCGCTTTTGCCATCGAGGCCTCCCTGAAAGGGAAGATTAAAGACAAACTCCGTTACGGGGATGCCGATGCAATCGCTGAGATTTTAAAAAAGATCGCCTATCGAAGAGGCGTGGGAAGGGTTCTATCCGAAGGAGTTCGCCATGCCGCATCCGTCTGGGGAATGGAGAACGAGGCGATCCATGTGAAGGGGCTGGAACCGGCCGGCTTTGACCCGAGGGTGTTGAAGGGAATGGGCCTTGCGTATGCCACTTCGGACCGGGGCGCCTGCCACCTGAGAGCGACCTTCTATAAATCAGAGCTTTCTGGACAGATCGATCCTGACCAGATCAGAGGAAAAGCCCGTCTCTTCATCGATTACGAAGACAAGATGACCCTTTTCGATGCGCTCATCCTCTGCCGTTTTTATCGGGACCTCATCACCTGGACTGACCTTGAGGAGATCCTTCGGGCAACCTGTGGCCTTGCCCTGAAAAAGAAAGGCCTGAAAGCCATCGCCTCCGGGATTATCAATTTGGCAAGGAATTTCAACCGGCAAGAAGGGATGACGAATAAAGATGATAAACTTCCCCGCCGGTTTTTCCGGGAAGTCCTTCAGGGGACAGAAAAAACGATCCAACCGGGAGAGCTGGAGGTCATGCTGAAGGAATATTACCAGTTGAGAGGGTGGAAATGATACGTTTCCGGAGCCTGAAGACAAAAATCATTCTGAGCGTGATCATCGTGGTGGTGGTCATTGAAGGGGTTTTTCTCTACCTCAACATCAAAACCCTTTCCCAGCAGATGATCGAAAAAACTGAGGAGGAAGCTTTCAATCTCAGCGAAACCATCCGGCTGAGCATCCGTTATGCGATGATCAAAGACCGCAGAGACGAGTACCAGCGGATCATCGATGATGTGGCCCAGCGAAAGGGAATTTTGGAGGTCCGGATATTCAACAAGGCCGGGGAAATTACCGTATCTTCGGATCGAACGAAAGTTGGAACGGTCGTGGATATGAAGGCCGAGGCCTGTTATGGATGTCACAGAGAAGATGAAGCCAAGGTGCTTCTTCCGTCGGACAGCAAGACCCGGGTCTATCATACAGAAAAACAGAGGCTCCTTGGTCTCATCAATCCCATCTACAATGAACCCTCCTGCTATCCCTGTCATCCGAAAACCATCAATGTCCTGGGAGTTCTGGATACGATGATCTCTCTTGAAGAATTTGATAAGGAAAAAGCTCAACTTTACAACCGGATGCTGCTCTCCGGGGTTATCAGCGTGATTGTGCTTAGCCTCCTGTCGAGTTTGCTTCTCAGACGTTTTATAAACCGGCCCATCGATAAGCTTCTCACCGCCACGAAAACAGCGGCCCAGGGCGATCTCGATCAAACCGTCCGCATTAAGTCGCACGATGAACTTGGAGAACTCTCCGATTCTTTTAACCACATGATCTTAGAGCTGAAGCGTTCTCGTGATGCCATTGAAGGATGGACCCAAACCCTGGAACAGCGCGTTCAGGAACGCACCCGGGAGCTTCAGCAGGTTCAGGATCAACTCGTCCAGGCGGGCAAGATGGCCGCCCTTGGAGAATTAGCTGCAGGAGTGGCCCATGAGATCAATAACCCCCTGACCGGTGTGTTGACTTTTAGTTCTTTGATGCTGAAGAAGACGGATGAGAACCATCCCTGGAAAAAAGACCTGGAGAACATCGTCCAGCAGACGACCCGGTGCCGAAATATTGTAAAGGGGCTTTTGGACTTCGCCCGTCAGAGGAAACCTGACAAGAAAGAGTCTGATATTCATTTCCTCATCGATCGAACGCTCACCCTTGTCGAAAATCAGGCCCGTTTCCAGAATATCAAGATGGTGAAGGAATTTAAGACCGGTATGCCGATGCTCTTCGTCGATGCGGACCAAATCCAACAGGTCTTTATGAACATCATCATCAACGCCGCCGATGCCATGGGCGAAAACGGCGGCACCCTGACCATTAAGACAGTCTTCAATAATGGAATCGTCGAAATCTCCTTCATGGATACAGGGTGTGGTATGAGCAAGGACCATCTCTTAAAAGTTTTTACGCCTTTCTTTACTACCAAAGAGACAGGAAAGGGCACGGGATTGGGTTTGGCCATCAGCTATGGAATCATTCAAAGCCATGGTGGAGAGATTGAAGTGGAGAGCGAAACAGGAAAGGGATCGACCTTCCGGATTAAGCTTCCGATTGGAAAACAGAATGGGGAAATGGGAGGATCAGGAGGAGCACAAAAAGAAAAAGTATAGCGCTCGTATGAATGTTTGATGAAATTTTATTCGTGCATCCCCTACGATGAGGGGACTAAAGATTCAGGTTCTGAGTTAATTTTCCAAGAAGGCTGCTTGCTTCTTGTTCATCGAAACCGCTTGCCCCCAGGAGGTAAAACTTTCTTTGGATCACAAGAATCTCCCCCTGATGATCATTTTTTCCCCTCAATGTTTCTGCTTTGAATTGATAAATTTTTCCATTCCTGGCAAGGTCGTCCCTATATTGTCTTAAAGCATTGGCAGCTTCCTGAGAATTCTTAAAAACAGCTATTAAGAGTTTAGGCTCTTTAGCCCTATTCTTTCCTTGACCTGCAGTGTCGACAGGTCCATTTCCCCGATAGGTCCCCTGGAAACCTCTTCCTAAAAATTTGCGTCCCCATAGCCCCTCCGGAAAATATTGAATCGAGCCCGGGTTAAGGCCTTCTTTGGGGAAAAACCCGATCTCCCTGGGCGGAGGCGAGGGATCGGGGATGTTTTTGGAAATGAGCAGAGACCAATGTCTCAAAAGGTCTGGATTCCGTTCTGTCCCAAAGAGCATAATGAAATATTTCCCTTGATAGAAAATACCCGACTGATCCTCAATAAATGATTCCAGCCCAACGCCGCCTCCCCGGTCGCCACTTCTAAACCTTGAGAATATTCCAAAGGCATGAAGCACACTTCCCATATCATAAATATCCAGCTCTATCTGACTCTCCCTATCCTTCTGGTTTTGATAAATCGCGAAGACCGACTTTTGAAACCCATACTTAAAAAAGAGCTCCGCCTGACCATTGATCCGTTCAAAGAGCGTCTTCTTCGTGTAGCCCTGAGGGCCGTCGATCAAAATCCATCCTTCAGGCAGATCTTTCTGAGGAATGAGGGACTGGAGAGAAGTTGCTCCTTCAGATAAGCTGCTCCAGGTTAAGAGAAATAAGATAAGAAAAAAGAGGATTGTTTTCATACATATCCTTTAGGGACGATTCATGCTTGTCCCGGCCTATCAATAGGGTGAGTCGGGGAATCACCCCTACCCTGAACGATTAACGCTTCTACCAGCCTCATCTGTGATTTCACATCAAGACCCCTCCTGCAGACCACAGAACAGGAGGAGCAATCGGAACAGAACTGAACATTTTGTGCCAAGTCTTTTTCCTCAAAAGCCTCCCGGATGAGTCGGTCCTCTTCATAACCCTCGTGATATGTGACAACTCTTAACAGGTCTTGATGGGAAACCCCGTGAGGACATTCTCCGCTGCATCCTCCGCAAAAGGTACAGATCCTTCCCTGAAGGAAGCCGTGATATTTCTTCAATTCATCGATGTTCTGCTCTGTCAACAAAGTCCGCATGACGGCGGCGCACTCCTCTATCTCTTCGATGGTGGTGACTCCCGGCACAGCGCAGGATACATTCTGATCCATCAGCGTGTATTTGAGGGCCGCCTGGTGTGGATTGAGACCTCCCATCTTCTCCTTCTTATATCCGCCTGCCTGGGTCTTCATGGCCACAATCCCTATTCCCGACTTGGCGGCAAGGGCAACGGCCTCTTTCAACCCCTTGGCATGAGTGAAATTGTAGGAGACGAGCGCTACATCATGCTGGTTCGATTTCGATGCCTCTTTCAAAAGGGAAGCCATGTTGCTGTGAGACGAAAAGCCGGTGAATCGTGCCTTTCCCTCTTTTTTCATCTTCGTCATGAATTCGAAAAGTTTCGGATCGGATACTTCTTTTGTTGAATTAAAATTATGCCAGATGAGAACGTCGATATAGTCCGTCCGAAGCCTGCGAAGGCTTCTCTCTACGGATGCCCTCATCTTCTTTTCATCGCTGTCATGAACTTTTGTCTGCAGAAGGACCTGTTGCCGTTTCCCTTCGAAGACTTTCCCCACCATCTCCTCATTTCGTCCCCCCATGTAGCAGTCTGCTGTGTCATAGAAATTGATGCCAAGCTCAAAGGCCCGCTGGAGCACCGCCGGATCACTGCAGTTCATCACCCCCATGGACACAGACGTCACCTTCAATCCGGTCTTGCCAAGGGTTCTGTGCTCAACCTTCGCCCTCTGTTCTGATTTTCCAAGAGAGGCAGTTTTCAACAAAGGAGTGGCCGCAACTCCCACAACCGTCGCAGATAAGTTTTTAATGAATTTCCGTCGATCCATCTTACTTGATAACATAATCCCTCCCGCATCTTTTCAGTTAATTAATAAGGAGTCCATAATAGATTAGACATATTCTTCTCTACCGTTCGCCCTGAGGTTCTCGAAGGGTGAACGGGTTGCTCAGGACAGGTTTGACGAAGAGTGTATAGCTAAGCCGTTCATACTTCGACAGGCTCAGCACGAACGGCTTAATAGAAAGCAGTGTCGATTCAATTATGGACTCCTTAATTATATCCCACATCACTCAATTATCAATGCTTCCAACCGCGTTATTTTTTTTATTGTCTTATAGGCAGGAATGCGGTATCTATTTCGTCGTTCAAGGATCAATGGCTTGAAAACTGCAGATCACCCAAATTTTATAACAAAAGATGAAGGTGGGATATGAACCGCAAACGCTTTATTGATCTAAGCTTGCCGATTGAATCGGGTCTCCCGAGCGATCCTCCAAAGATGATTCCAAAGATCGATTATATCGACCACGTACAGGGAGCGAGCCAGATGAAGGATTACTTTCCTGGCGTTACCACTGACCAGTTGCCTCATGGCCTGGGTTGGGCCATAGAAAACCTGACGCTGACCACCCATTCGGGGACACACCTTGATGCGCCCTATCACTATCATCCAACCATGGACAGGGGAAAACCGTCATTGACGATCGACGAAATCCCTCTCGAATGGTGTTTTAGCAATGGGGTGGTGCTCGATTTTCGCCATAAGGCGGATGGCGCTCGAATTACAGTTGGCGACATAGAAAAGGAATTAGAACGGATTAACTATGAGATCCATCCCTTAGACATCGTTCTGATCCAGACCGGAGCTGATGTTGCATGGGGTACCCCGGAGTATTTAACCAGAGGGGCAGGAATGGACCGGGAAAGCACCCTCTTTCTAACAGAAAAAGGAGTGCGGGTGGTGGGCATTGATGCCTGGAGCTGGGATAGGCCTCTTCCTCTTCTCGCGAAAGAATTCAAAGAAACCGGAAATCCAAGGGTCATATGGGAAGCCCACTTTGCGGGAATTGAAATCGGATACTGTCATATGGAGAAGTTAGCGAACCTGTCAGCCATTGGAAGACCACATG
Organism: Deltaproteobacteria bacterium; assembly: GCA_018333535.1. Classification (GTDB taxonomy): domain Bacteria; phylum Desulfobacterota; class BSN033; order BSN033; family UBA1163; genus RBG-16-49-23. The sequence continues at coordinate 27,704 of JAGXTA010000169.1, forward strand.
GGTTTATGGTTTGCTGTTTTCCTATCAACATCAAGAAAGCCAGTGCGGGCTGGGTTAGACCTGTCGCCATCATCGATGAAGAATGACAATGCCACTCGGTAATGGATGTTTCTAGAGGTCTGTTAGGAGATGCTATTACAAAAAGCCATCTCCTCTCTTCCTTCCTGAAATGTTGTTTTTACATTCTTCTGAATCCATCCACCATTTCGATTGATAATAAACAGAACAGATGAAGGGTTTTGATTTGTTTTTCATACTGGGACTTCTCGGAAATGAAACAGAGGCAAGACATGTGGCCAACGTATGAAAGGGAACTTTTCATCCCCCTCATGTGTATCACCCCCAGAACTAAAGGGGGAGGCGAGTATTCAGAGTTGGATTCACTTTTTTAAATAAAACCCAAAATATCCCTTGCCAAGGGATACGCCATTGACGTATAATTGATTATGGTCGTTATCGAGACTCCGATATTTACCCGGCGAATACAGGCGTTTTTTTCTGAAGAAGAATATCGGATCTTGCAGATTCAGTTAGTCAATAAACCCGATTCCGGTAAGATTATCAGGGGCAGCGGCGGGCTGCGAAAGCTCCGTTGGTCTGCAGGAGGGCATGGGAAGCGGGGTGGTATTAGAATCATTTATTATTGGTTTGTGTCGCATGACACCCTTCTTCTCTTATTTGCCTATCCCAAGAGTGAACAGGAGGAACTGACACCACGACAACTCAAACGACTCAAAAAGGTTGTTGAAGGAGAATACCTATGAAAAAGGAATTATTTAAAGAACTGTTCGAAAGCGTGAAACAAGGTGCCGCGATTATGAAAGGCAGGATGAAACCTTTACGAACCTTTGAATTTGCTGAATCCGAGGTGCGGAAGATACGCGAGCAATATGGTTTATCTCAAGACAAGTTTGCTACGCTGATGGGAATAAGTGTTGCGACCCTTCGCAACTGGGAGCAAGGAAGGCGAAAACCGGAAGGGCCGGCGCGTATTCTGTTGAGGGTAGCCGCTGAACATCCAGATGCTCTTCTGGATATTGTCGGTAATAGAAGGACAAGAAACCAGGCATAACAAATCCCTTCACCGCATGACTTACATCCAATGCTGATTTTAGTCGCACTCTCTTTCCATCGGAAATAATCATCCCTTGACGCTTTCCAAGCTCAATGCTTTGTAGGTGTACCTTTCCAAATGGACGGGTGGTTGAGGACCTAATCTAAGTTGATTTTGTGGGTATCTTCCTTTTTGTAAATCTGGGGGCTGTATTCGACAACCAGTGTGTCTTCTAAACCGCAAAAGAGATGGCAGCAGCGGGGCTTCACTCTTATTCTATCACCTTTTTCAAGGATCGTTTCTTCCTTTTGAAGCGTATCCATATCAATAAATAAGGCTCTTATCTTTCCTTGAAAGACATAAAAGATCTGTATCACTTTAGCTCTTTGAAAAAAGAATAAGCTGGCAATTTAAGATCTCGTCCGTTGACCGAGCTTTCAATGCCTCTTTTGCGGTAGAGAGGATGATTTCTACCGGGTTGTGACCTTGGAGTTGGGCGGATCGGAACAGGGTCATCAGGATCGACTGGGTTTGGGCACCCTGGTCGGACCGATTTTGTTGGGATACCTTTCGGGTGAGGACGGGAGATCTCATCTGTTGCTCCGCATGATTATTATAAGGGCTCACCCCTTCATACTCCAGAAAGG